>DASRZB010000224.1:0-5588 GCA_035653855.1 Acidothermaceae bacterium
CGGCGGCGTCCGGTATGGAGAGCTTGCCCCACCACTGCATCGGGCCGGCTATGCGCTGCACAACCTCGGCTCGCTGCCGCACATCTGCATTGCCGGAGCGACCGCGACCGGCACCCACGGCTCGGGTGTGACGAACGGCAACCTCGCGACTGCTGTCCGGGCCCTCGAAGTCGTGACGGCGAGCGGCGACCTCGTCACCCTTGGGTTCGGCGATCGCGACTTCGCCGGTTCGGTGGTGGCACTCGGCATGCTCGGCATCGTGACCTCCGTTACCCTCGCGATCGAACCGACCTTCGCCGTCGCGCAGTACGTGTACGACGATCTCTCCCTTTCCGAGTTCAGCGCGCACCTCGACGCGACCATGAGCGCCGCCTATAGCGTCAGTGTGTTCACCGACTGGCGCGGCCCGGTGATGAACCAGGTCTGGATGAAGCACCGCATCGACGCCTCGACACCCTGGCAGGTCGGCCCCGGTGCACGGTGGCTCGATGCGCCCGTTGCCGACGGTCCCCGGCATCCGGTGCCCGGCGTCGATCCCGCCGCGTGTACCGAGCAAGGCGGTGTCCCCGGCCCGTGGCATGAGCGGTTGCCGCACTTTCGGCTCGACTTCACGCCGAGCAGCGGCGATGAGTTGCAGTCGGAGTACTTCGTCCCTCGCGAGGCTGCGGTTGCTGCAGTGAGGGCGGTCAGCAGCATCGCGCACCTGATCGCACCGGTCCTGCAAATCACCGAACTGCGCACGATCGCGGCCGATGAGTTGTGGTTGAGCCCGGCCTATCGCCGCGACAGCTTCGCCATCCATTTCACTTGGATCAGCGACTTTGCTGCGGTGGCGCCGGTACTCGCGGCCGTCGAGGAACAGCTCGCACCGTTCGACGCGCGGCCGCATTGGGGCAAGGTATTTAGCAGGAACCCAGACGTCGTTCGCGGGCGGTACCAGCGAATGTCGGACTTCAGTGCACTCGTCGACCGGTTCGATCCAGCTGGCAAGTTCCGCAACGAGTTCGTCGATCGGTTCGTCCCGCTAGCGGCGGGCGCGAGCTAGCAAACGGCGCGCACCAGTCTGCCTTTGGTACTCGTGTCAAACGGCGGCGGAATGGGCCGCCCGAATGCGGCGCTCGCCTCCGACATCGTCTGCACGGTCGCGTGCCAGCCACACTGCGTCAACCACTGCTGCGGGTCGGCGGTGGCCGCCGGATGCCATAGCGGATGCGCAAGGTTGTCGGTCCGCGTGCTGAGCGTCGCACCAAGAACACTGTCACTATCGGACGCCGAGGAGAGCTGCGTCAGCAGGTGCGTTCGCTCGTCGTGATTGAGGTAGACCAACAGCCCTTCGGCCAACCACACAGTCGGCTGCGCCGGCGTCCACCCGGTCTCAGCAAGTAGTTGCAGCCAGTCGTCAGCGACGAGGTCGGCGACGACCACCCGACGCCGGCACTCGCTCATGAGCTCAAGTTCGTCGATTAGTCGCTGTTTCAACGCGAGCACTTCGCCGTGGTCGATCTCGAATACCGTGAGATCGCGCGGCAGTGCGAGTCGGTAAGCGCGGGCATCGAGCCCGGCGCCGACAATGACGACCTGCCTGATGCCGTCGGCGACAGCTCCGTCGACAAGTTCGTCAAGGAATCGAGTACGAACAGCCACCCATCGCACGAGCCCGCGCGAGACCGCCGACTCCGCACCTGCCTCGGCAATGGCAGCGGCGAGAACGTGCTGCGCTAGTTCGTCGTGGAACCACGCGTCGATCCGGGTGCTCTCGGTCGCCCGGCAGGCCGCAACCGACAACGCGGTCGTGCCAAGCACGGACAGCGGCGAGTCAGGCGGCACCAGATGATGCTACGTGCGCGGACTCCTGGGCTCGAAGCAACAGTTCAAGAGCCTCGGGTCGCATTGGCCGCGCAAGCAGATAGCCCTGGGCGTGATCGCACCCGAGGTCGGTCAGCTGCGTCAGCTGGCCGGCCGTCTCGATCCCTTCTCCGATCACGATCATGTTCATCACGTGCGCCATCGCGGTGACCGCAGCCACAATCTGCCGTTCGCGGTCGTTGGTCTCGAGACGATCGACGAAACTACGATCGATCTTCAAGACGTCGACCGGTAACTGTCGCAGGTGCGCAAGCGAAGAGTACCCAGTACCGAAATCGTCCAGCGCGATATGGACGCCGAGCGCGGCGATTGCTTCCAACGTTTCCCGCGCCTCGGTGGTCTCTTCGATCATTGCTGTCTCGGTGATCTCCAAGCACAGTTGGCTTGGCGCCAGATCGTTGCGCTCTAACGCGACTTTGACAGCCGACACGAAATCGACGCCGCGTAGTTGTCGACCAGACACGTTCACCGCCACACCCAGTGGCTTCAGGGCAGGATCGCGCAGTGGCGCCCACTCGACGAGCTGACGGCATGCTTCGTCCAATACCCAGTTGCCGATCGGCACCATCAGACCGCGGGTCTCTGCGAGCGCGATGAACTCCGACGGAGGTATCGTGCCGCGCTCGGGATGATCCCAGCGGATCAGCGCCTCGATCCCGACGATGGATCGATCGTGTAGTGAGACGACGGGCTGGTACTCGAGCCGGAACTGGCCGCGCTCAAGTGCCTTGGCGAGCTCCCACCCGACAGCATTCTTCGCGACCGCGCGATCGCGCAGGCCAGCATCGAAGAACTGGTAGTGATCGCGGCCGCGTTCCTTGGCCTGGTACATCGCGGCGTCCGCGTCTCGAACGAGGTTCTCACCGCCCGCGTAGGGATCGTCGGTGACAACCACGCCGACGCTTGCGGTGATGTTCAACTCGATGCCGTCATTGCAGAACGGTTCGGCAATCGCACGGACGACACGGTCAGCGACGACCCGCACGTCCTCATCTGTAGTCAACCTGTCGCACAGCAAGACGAACTCGTCGCCACCGAATCGCGCGACCGTGTCGAGTCGACGGGCAATCGCCGTGAGCCGCTCCCCCACTTCGACCAACAGACGATCACCGGTGTCATGTCCGTGCGTGTCGTTGATGACCTTGAAGCGGTCAAGATCGATGAAGAGCAACGCGACTTTCCCGGCCTGGCGTTCCATGCGAAGCAGGGCCTGACTCAATCTGTCGACGAGCAGCACGCGGTTCGCGAGGCCGGTCAACGGATCGTGCACCGCCTGGTGAGCCAGCTTGCTCTGCGCGCGTTTGAGTTCGGTGACCTCGCGGGTGGAGGCGACGACACCCACCGGCGTCCCGTGCGCGGACTCCCGTTGCGGCGCGAGATAAGACGCGAACCAGCGCAGTTCACGGCCACTGCCGATTGAGAAGTCGACCGGGCAGCCAACGCCGTTGGTCAGCACGCCCGTCAACGCGGACTCCCAGATCGCGAGGAACGCCGCGTCGCGACCAAGCTCACGATCCGTCCGCCCGAGGGCCTCGCCCATGGGGTCTTGGGTCATGCGCATCGCGGCGGCGTTCATGTACTGGTAACACAGGTTGGCGTCGTAGAGGGAGATCGCATCGGCCGAGGTGTCAAGCACGGTGCGCAGTTGCGCTTCGACGCGGCTTAGATCGGCGTGTGCAAGTGCAAGCGCGTTGGCCGTGCTCATCGCATCGCGCTCGGCGCTTACGGTACGGGTGATGTCGCGACGGATACCGAACGTGCCGATGATGCGACCATCCATGTCGCGCAGCGGCCGCTTGTTGCTTGTCACCCAGGTGTCGCCACGATCGGGCCAAGTCTCGTGTTCTTCCTTGTCAAGCATCGGGATGCCAGTGGCGATCACTTGCTGCTCGTCGGCGTACGCGGCGCTGGCATGCTCGCCGGTAAAGATGTCGAAATCAGTGAGCCCGACGAGCTCCTTCGGCTCGCGGCCCATGGTTGTGGCGAGGGCGCGGCTCACCGCGATGAATCGGCTTTCGAGGTCCTTGAAGTAGATCGCTTCGGCCGCGTACTCCAGCACGTTGTGAAAGGCGATCCGGTCGAGCTCATCACCGACCGGCACTTCGCCACCCCGGAGGGGACGGTCGGACGCCGAGAGCTCGCTCACCCTGCAGCACCTCGCGTCGTGTTGTCCCGATGAGACCTTTCGTCCCTATCGGCCGAGGCAGCGGCGAATTTAGGCTTTGCTTCCCTGCGGGGCTGGCGGCGCGACAGTGTTCAGCACGGCCCGCGCCTCTTCAGCGTGACCGCCCCGAGCGACAATGTCGTACCGGGCTGCTGCGAGGGTCCGCTTCGAGGCGAAATCGCGCTGGCCGCCGGTCGCGGCATGCCCGACGAACCCGAAGACGGCGCCCCAGACGGCACCGATGAGCAAGCCACCCAGGATGAGGCCGAGCCACGTCGCACCTGTCGTGAACAGGCCAACGAGCAAGCCAATGAACAGCCCGAACCAGGCACCACTCGCCGCGCCGGCGGCTGCAGCGTTGCGCTTGGTAAGGCGGCCGGTGACGCGCTCGACGGTGCGAAGGTCCGAGCCGATGATGTCGATGTTCTCGACCGGGAATCCAGAGTCGGACAGCCGATCGACAGCTTCCTGAGCCTCTTCGTAGGTGCCGAAACTCGCGACTGTGTTCCAGGCCGCGTGGATCGGGTCGAGCCGGATAGTTGGGTCTCCGAACGTCATCGTCGTCTCCTCCGTGATCGCGATCTACTCACAGAGTATTCGCTCGTCCAACGCTCGTCAGGCGTACGGCGTCCGCCGCCTTGCGCACCGCGTCGACGGATGCCTCGACGTCGTCCGCGTCGGTCGACCAGTTGCTGACCGACACTCGAAGCACGTCTCGCCCGCGCCACCGCGAGCCCGACATCCACGCCGTCCCGTCTGAAAGCAGTTGGGCGGTAACCGCACGGGTGCGCTCGTCGTCTTCGAACGCAACGCAGACCTGGGTGAAGACCACGTCGTTGAGGACCTGCGCGCCCTCGATCGTCTCGAGCCCGGCGGCGATCGCTCGCGCGTGCCGCACGAATCCGTCGACCAGATCGGCCACACCGTCGCGGCCGAGTGACCGTAACGCGGCCCAGACCGGGACGCCACGAGCGCGCCGCGACAACTCCGGCGCCTTCTCGTCGGGATCCGCGGTTGGTCCCTCGGCGGAAATCAAATAGCTCGCCCGGACGCCGAGAGCCGCCCGCAGTGCCACCGGCTGCGCGACGATCACAACGCCACAGTCGTACGGCACATTCAGGGTCTTGTGGGCGTCGGTGGCCCAAGAATCGGCTTCCGCGAGACCCGGGACAAGGTGCTGAAGGTTCGGCGAGGCTGCCGCCCACAGCCCGAATGCGCCGTCGACGTGAACCCACGGCCGCGCATCCGGCGTGCCGTGCGCATGGGCAACGCGGGCCGCTTCGCCGATGTCATCGAACGCCCCGGAGTGCACGTTGCCGGCTTGCAGACAGACGATCGTGGGACCAGTCCAGCCGTCGAGTGCCGCGGCGAGGGCAGCGATCTCGATACGACCCTGGTCGTCGGCGGCCACCCGCGTCGGCTCACCGAGGCCTAGGTAGCGCAGCGCCACATCGACGGCGCTATGCCCCTCTGCACCGACGATCACCCGAACCTGCGGGCTGCCATTCAGACCTTTCACGTTGACGTCCCAGCCCACTTGCGCGAGCACCTGATGGCG
>DASRZB010000225.1:0-5458 GCA_035653855.1 Acidothermaceae bacterium
ACTGTCGCGTGGCGGTTCGGCCGACGACGCGCGCTCTGGCCACCGTCGTACCTACCTGCCGGAAGGCGGCGGCTGGGTTGATGTACCTCTTTACGATCGGACGAAACTGGCGGCCGGGAGCGAACTGGGTGGGCCGGCGATCGTCGAGCAGATGGACTCGACCACACTCATTTTACCGGACCAGCAGGTGACGGTCGACGATTTTGGCAATCTGATCGTCAACGATGTCGTGCAGGAGGCTTAGCATGGCGACGGAAACGCGGAAGGTGGCCCTCGATCTCTCGCCGATTACGGTCGAGATCATCGGTTCGGCCTTCAGTTCGATCGTCGAGGAGATGGGCACGGCGCTGATCCGCGCCTCATACTCGACCAATATCAAGGAACGACGCGACTGCTCGACGATCCTCTTCGACGCGCAGGGACGCACGCTAGCGCAGGCAGAGCATATCCCGATCCACCTTGGCTCCTTGATGGGGATCGTCGAGGAGGTCCTGAGCCGCCATCCGATCGACACGATCGACCCGGGCGACATGTTCATCGGCAACGATGCCTATACCGGCGGCGGCACGCATCTGCCGGATATCGTCGTGCTCTCACCGATCTTCGTCGATGAGCGGCCGGTCGCCTTTGCCGCAAATCTGTCGCATCACGCCGATTTCGTCGATCGCGGTCACGCGCACATCTACCAGGAAGGGCTACGCATCCCACCGGTCAAGATCTTTGACCACGGCGAGCTGCGCCAGGATGTGCTGGAGTTTATCCTGCTCAACTGTCAGGTGCCGCACGAACGCCTCGGCGACCTGCGCGCGCAGTTCGCGGCCAACCGACTCGGCGTGCGTCGCATGCAGGCGCTCTGTGCGAAGTACGGCGTCGCAACCGTTACCGCCGCCGGTGATGCCCTGCTCGATTACGCCGAGCGCCAGACACGTGCCGGGATTGAGCAGATCCCCGATGGCGTCTACACTTTCGAGGATCGCTTCGACAGCGAGCAGTTCGGCCTCGACGAGCTGGAGCTGCACGTCGTCGTCACGGTGCGCGGTGACGAGATCTTCCTCGATTTCAACAATAATCCGGCGCAGGTGCGGGCCGGCCTGAACATGGTCTGGACGGCGCTACTGGCGACGGTCTATTACGCGGTGAAGACGGTGGTCGATCCGACAATTCTGCCGAACGCCGGGATGTACCGGCCGATCCACGTCGAGGCGACGCCTGGTACGATCGTCAACTGCCTGCCGCCGGGCGCCATCAGTGGCCGGACGCAGACCTGCCAGCGCGTCGTTGATCTGATCCTCGGCGCACTCTCCCAGGCGGTGCCGGAGCGGGTGATCGCCGCCTGCACCGGCTCGAACGCCGGGATTACGTTCTCCGGCGTCGACCCGCGCAACGGCATCTATTACTCCTATCTCGAAACGATCGGCGGCGGTTTCGGCGCGCGCGCCACGAAGGACGGCATCGACGGTGTGCAGACACACGTGACGAACACCTCGAACCTGCCGGTTGAGAGCCTGGAAGTCGAATACCCGCTGCGCGTCGAGCGGTATGAATTGGTGCAGGATTCCGGCGGTCCCGGCAAATGGCGTGGCGGCATGGCCATTCGGCGCGATGTGCGCGTCATCGACCATGTGGCGGCATTCAATGGCAGCACCAGCCGACGGATCAGCCAACCTTGGGGGCTCTTTGGTGGACTGCCGGGCGCGCGTTCGCTCGTCACGATCGACGGCGAGCCGATGCCGATCGCGACCAGGGGTCAGACGCTGCTGCAACCCGGCCAGGTCGCCAGCCTGGTGACGGCCGGTTCCGGTGGCTACGGTAATCCACATGCGCGCGACCTGGCCCTGGTGACGCGCGATCTGGCGGACGACAAAATCAGTGCGGAGCAGGCGCGCGAGGCATACGGCTACGAACCGGAACGCCACGCGGACACATAACGGAACGGCAGACGGAACGGCAGGGTGAATCATGGCTGAGCGACGTGAAGTGGTCGTTATTGGCGGCGGTATCAGCGGCACGGTAGCCGCCTACGACTTGGCACGAAGCGGAGCGCGCGTTACGTTGATTGAGCGTGGCGCGGCGCTGGCCGCGATGGCGTCCGGCTGGACGCTGGCCGGTGTGCGTCAGTCGGGTCGCCTTGCGCCCGAGGTGCCGCTGGCACAGGCGGCGGTCCAGCGTTGGGAGCACCTGAACCAGGAACTGGACGCCGAAACCGAATATCGCCAGCAGGGAAACCTGCGGCTGGCGCGCACGCCGGACGAAGTTACCGTGATCCGCGCCATGGTCGATGAGCAGAAGGCCCTCGGTCTCGAGATCAGCTTCCTGCCGGATAACTCGGCCGTACGCGATGTCGCCCCAGCGCTCTCTGAGACCGTGCTGGCGGCGTCGTACTGCCCGACCGACGGCCATGCCAACCCGAAAATGGTGGTGAACGCCTTCGGGCGTGCCGCCGAACAGGAAGGCGTCACGATCCACATGAACACCGAGGTGACCGAGATCGTGGCGGCTGGAGGTCGCGTGCAGGGGGTGCGCGCCAACAATGATATGATCGCCGCAGATGCGGTGGTCGTGGCGGCCGGAGTCTATACCGACCGGCTGGTGCGACCGTTTGGCATAGAAATTCCCATTACCATCACTCAGGCGATTGTGGCGCAGACGATACCGGCGGCACCATTGCTGGCTCAGGTGCTCGGCGTGGCGAACGGCGACGTTGCCGGTCGCCAGGAGGTGAGCGGTCGGCTGCGCTTCACCGGCACCTCACTCCCCTGGCGCTCGCCCGACCCAACCTACGACGCGATGGCGCTGCTGCCACCGGCCGGCGAGATCGCGGCACTGGTTCAGCGTACGGCTGCTGTCTTCCCGGCATTCGGGACGCTCGGTCTGGAGCATCTCTGGGGCGGTCTGCTCGATATGACGCCGGACGCGCTACCGGTGATCGAGCGCGCGGAACAGGTTGAAGGACTGGTCGTCGCGGCCGGTTTCTCCGGTCACGGTTTTTGTCTCGGCCCGGCGACCGGTCGCATACTCAGTGAACTGGTGATGACCGGAACGTCGTCGTTACCGATCGAGGCGTTCCGGTCATCCCGCTTCGCGTCGGGTCAACCAGTCACTGAAGCGTTGTTGCACGGGTAGAGAGTTATGTACTTCCGCCTTTGACCTATTTGCCATCGTCGTTCTTGTGGTAGGAGCGTTCGACGGTGTGGACTTGACCCGGTTTGGTGGAGAGTTGAAGACTTGGGGATCGGGTAATCCTCAAGGAGGTCATGATGGGAAAGAGTCATCCCCCGTATCCAGCGGAGTTTCGTGCCGAAGCGGTACGGTTGGTGCGGACCAGTGGCAAGTCGATGGCCCAGATCGCGCGGGAGTTCGAGGTCTCAAGCGAGACGCTGCGACTTTGGCGGAAGCAGGCGGATATCGACGAGGGACTGCGGCACGACGGACTGACCACGGAGGAGACGGAGGAGGTGCGGCGACTGCGACGGGAGATCAAGACCCTGCGAGAGGAACGGGAGATCCTGGTAAAAGCCGCGGCCTTCTTCGCCAAAGAGACGGGACGGATCCCGTAGTGCGGTATCAGTTCATTGAGCGAACGAAGGCCCAGCATGCCGTCGCCCTGCTTTGCCGCGTGTTGTGCGTCTCCAGCAGCGGCTATTACGCCTGGCGCCAGCGGTCACCATCAGCCCGCGCGCAGGCAGACACCGCGTTGACCGAACAGATCACCAAGATCCATGCGCACAGTCGCGAAACGTATGGGGCGCCCCGCATTCACGCCGAACTGCAGGCAGTCGGCATCCGCTGTAGCCGCAAGCGGGTCGCCCGGCTGATGCGCACGGCCAGGATTGTCGGGTGTGATCGCCGTCGCACGACCGTCACGACCGTGCGGGAGACAGGCGTCGGAGAGACCGAGGACTATCTGCAGCGCCAGTTCGTCGCCACGACACCGAATCAGCGCTGGACGGCCGATATCACCGACGTGCCAACCTGGCGTGGCTTTCTCTATCTCGCGGTCGTGCTCGATAGCTCCAGCCGGCGCATCGTGGGCTGGGCGATGGCAGACCATCTGCGCACCGAGCTCGTCCTCGCCGCGCTCGATATGGCGCTCTGGAATCGCCGCCCAGCGCCCGGCGTGATCCATCACTCGGACCATGGCAGCCAGTACATGTCGCTCGCCTTTGGCCGACGGTGTCAGGAGGCGGGGGTCGTCCCGTCCGTGGGGAGCCGGGGCGACTGCTTCGACAACGCCATCACCGAGTCCTTTTTTGCCACGCTGGAGTGTGAGCTGCTGCAACGTCAACACTTCCACACCGAGGCCCAGGCGCGGACCGCGCTCTTCGAGTACATCGAGGGGTTTTATAACCCGCACCGACGGCACTCGGCACTCGGCTATCGCTCGCCTGCGGAGTACGAACGAAGGGATCAGTTGGAGGCGGTGGCATGACGGTCGTCGTCGTGGGTGTGGGTATGTGGGCAGGGGGGAAGGGGCCCCGCTGTCCATATATCCACACCCGGTCTCGCCAACGGAGTGTCGCTCATCGTTCAGTCGTCGCCGATGACCCAGTGCTAAACTCTCCATTGAATCGGGTCAACTTCAACTCGCTCACCCGTGCCGGCGCGATCGCATGGATCGTGCTGCGCGACTGCCCGCCCGGCGCTGCCCCAACCGCAGTCTGTCCGACCCGCATGGCGCAGACGACCGCGACCGGCACCCTGGCCGACCAGCACAGCGTGCCGGTGGCCGGTATCGGCCTGGTCGGCGCACCGACCTCGACGGTCGCCGTATTCGCCAACCCTGAGGGTAAGACCCGCGCGCAGCTCGTCACGACCGTCGACGCCGGGCGCACCTGGAGCCGCCACCCCGACCCGTGTGCCTTCGGCGGCGGGGCGTTGGTGGGGACCGATGCCCGCCAGTGGTGGCTGCTGTGCGAGCAGGACTACGGCATGGGCCACGCGATTGTCGACGTGTACGAGACGACCGACGCCGGTGTCACCTGGATCCAGAAAGCGTCAACCAACCTGCACGGGCAGAGCACCGGCGGTCTCGGCGCCGGCGTGTCGCAAGGGGTTGCGATCAGTCCGGACGGCCGGCGGCTGTGGCTCATCGGGATCGACGGGCTACAGACGAGCACCGACGGCGGTCAGACCTGGACAAACATCCCCAACGTCGACCTTGGCGGAGCGTTCGCGAGGCTCGACACCGTGTCACCTGAACGTGCGTGGATCTCCGCCGCCGACCAGGGCCTGTGGGTCACCGCTGACGGCAGTCGCTGGACCGCCCTCGGGGCGACCGGGCTGCCCAACTCCCGAGCGCCATAGATGTGACCACATGACAATGTTACCGGTCATTGTGGCCAAGTCCACAGCACCAGCGCGTGCACGATCGATCGTCGAAATCTGGGCTGAGTTGGACTGAGCGTGCGGCCAACAATCGCTGAAGAAACCGTGCCAAAGAACGTCGAAGATGACAGAA
>DASRZB010000226.1:0-4329 GCA_035653855.1 Acidothermaceae bacterium
GCCGCCGCTGACGATGGTGACGAGGAGGCCGTCTTCGACGAGCTACACCCGGCGAGTCCGAGTGCGACAACGACCGTGGTGACGACAGTGACCATGGATGCGTTCCGGTTCATGAACTCTCCGAGGCACGTGAAGGGACGCCAGCTGCTCGGCGTCCGGAATTGGGGGGCGCCGGAAGCTCCACCACGACGTTGGTTGCCTTGATTGATGCGATAGCCAGAACGCCCGGCTCGAGGTCCAACTCATCGGCCGCCTCGCGGCTGATGAGGGAAACGATTCGCTGGCCGCCGCACTGCATCTCGACCTGAGCCATGACGGTGTCGCGAATCACCTTGGTCACGATGCCGACCAACTGGTTGCGCGCCGACGCTTGGGCGACCTGGCCGGGCTCGAGGGCGTCGTTCAAGGTTGTCGCGAACCGGGCGAGCTCCGCGCCATCAACGGCGAGATGCCCGGTCTCGTCGGTCGTCGAGACGAACCTGCCGGACTCCGCCCAACGCCTCGCCGTGTCGTCGCTGACGCCAAGCAGGCGGGCGGCGTCGCCGATGCGATACGTGGGCATGCGCCCACACTAACCGCAGATGCGGTGTCTAACCACTTGAAACTTCCGCGGCTGCGGAGCCGGGGTTAGCCGACCGGGACGACGAGAGGTGGCAACTGGCCGCGCTGATCGCTGACGCGGCGCACCGACGTCCCGGAAACGTAGAACTCCAGTGTGTGGCCGCCCCAGACCCACTCGCTCGTGGTGACTGTCACGCCGACCACACCTTGGGCGCCGTCGCGCTCGCCCTCCGCTTGCAGTCTGGTCATCGCAATCTCGCGGGCGTCGTAGAAGCCCTGAGTCCACTGGACGAGCTCGATGTTTTGGCCGACCTGGCGCATCGTCTGCATCACGCCCTGCACCGCGATGTGGTAAACGCAGGTGCCAAGCACGAACGACACCGGACACCAGCCGACGTTGAGCAGCTGGTAAAGCTCCTTGGCGTCGAGATGGCTGGTGAACGGAGCGCCCGAAGGTTGCCGGTGCGACGCGGTGCCGTCGCGGTGACGCACTGCCGTACCGATCGCGGTGAACTCAAGCGCGTCGGCGCTGTGCGCGCGGTAGCCGAGTTTGACCCCGATGACGCCGTCGCCGCCGACCTTTACGGTCTCGGCGATCAGCCGGTTGATGGCGTTCATGCGCGCGGTGTACATCGCTTGCGAGAGCACCTGGTACTCACCGGGCTGCATGCCGCGGCCGGGCTGGAACCCGACGTGGTAGACGGAGACGCCCATCACGAGTTCAATCGCGTCGAACCCGGTGTGCTCGAGCAAAGTGAACTCGGCAACCGACAGGTCGGACGTGAAGAACTTCCCGGACTCCGCGAGCCGGGTCTGGGCTGTCTGATCGAGACCTTCAGTCATGTGATCAAGCTAGCAACGCCCACTCCCGATCACCAGACGGGCGCCGCTGACTCGAAGAGCTACTTACCGCCGCGACCTTCGTGCTCCTCGACGAACTCTTCGGGTGTGCCTTCGCCGCCGCCCTCAGGATCCGCGTTGCCAAGAGCAGTCTCGGCCGGCATGGCGTCAATGTGTGCCTTGGCCTCAGCTTCGAGGTCCTTCTTGTCGGATTCATCGTGGTCGGACATGCGCGCTCCCTGGTGGTCGTCGAGTGTGCTCACCGGCTACCCGCGAATCTACCTGCGGAACCTTGGGCGCGCTCAGCCAGATCTCTGATCGGACGCCAGCACGAAGTCGTAACTCATGCTTGACCAAACCGAGCCAGCTGGGCCCCCGGGAGGTGGAGGTTCAGTCGCAGGGTGGTCCACAAAATCGGCGATCAGCTGCTCTTTGACGCCGAACACAGCGTCATGGCTCAGGTACTCGTCGCCGGCAACAAAGACGTGCGTCGTGAGCTTGCGGTAGCCGTCGGCTCGGATCATGAAGTGGATGTGCGCGGGTCGCATTCCGCCGCGGCCCGCGGCGATAAGTAGGCGCCCAACTGGGCCGTCAGTCGGGATCGGGTAGGCGACCGGTCGAACCGACCAGAAGCAAAAGCTGCCGGTGGCGTCAGCAAACAGGTGTCCGCGGTTCGCCGTCACGGCACAGTCGTATTGGACGTCGTATAACCCCTCGCCGTCCGCCTCCCACACGTCGATCCTGGCGCCCGCAACCGGCTCGCCCGACGCTGCGCGGATGGTGCCCTCGACCCAGCACGGCTGACCCAGGGCGCCAGCGGCCAGGTCGCCCCCGAGCGCAATCTCCGGGGAACCCTCGACGAAGAATGGCCCGAACACGGTGGTCTGAGTGGCGGCCGAGTCGGCGACCTCGTTCACGGCCACGGTCAGCATCGAGAGACCAAGGACGTCCGAGAGCAACACGAATTCCTGCCGCTTGTCGTCGCACATGCGTCCGGTGTCGGTGAGGAAGCCGATCGCCTCGTGCCACTCCTCGTCGGTCAGCCGAACGTCGCGCACGAACTCATGCAGGTGGCGCACAAGGCTTTGCATTACCTCGCGGTAGCGCACGGAGTGCGCGTCGTCGAAGCTGGCCACGACCTCCTCGGTCACGGCAAGCTCCCGGGCCTCTTGCGGCGCAGACGTCATCAGGAGTGCGAGCCTAATCCCCAGCCATCGACACGCGCGAGGTCGAGGAATATGGTCCGCCCGTATGCGCCGAGCCTGTCGACTCGATCGCGGTTGAACCCGACTCTCATCCCGCACCATCCGCAAAGAGAGGCGACCCGGTGACCGAATCCCGCTCCGGAACAATCACGATCGACCCCGCCAACCATCGTGGGCACATCGACAAGCGCATCTTCGGATCGTTCGTCGAGCATATGGGGCGTTCCGTGTATTCGGGTATCTACGAGCCCACCCATCCGACAGCCGATGCCGACGGCTTCCGTACCGATGTCGCGTTATTGATCGAAGAGCTCGGAGTAACCGTCGTCCGCTATCCCGGCGGCAACTTTGTATCTGGATACCGCTGGGAGGATGGCGTTGGCCCGCGAGAGGCGCGGCCGGCACGCCTCGACCTTGCTTGGCGGTCCATCGAACCGAACGCAGTCGGCACCGACGAGTTCGTCCGCTGGGCCACCACGCATCGACTCGAAACGATGATGGCAGTCAACCTCGGCACACGGGGTATCCAGGAAGCCGCCGACCTCGTCGAGTACTGCAACATTCCCTCGGGCACAGCGTGGTCGGATTTGCGTCGCGCTAACGGTTCAGCTAACCCCTACGGCATCAAGCTCTGGTGCCTCGGCAACGAGATGGACGGGCCTTGGCAGATCGGCCACAAGACGGCCGAGGCATACGGGATTCTCGCGGCGCAGTCGGGTCGAGCCATGAAGCTGGTCGACCCAAGCATCGAACTGATTGCGTGCGGTAGCTCAGCTCGCGACATGCCAACATTCGGCAGTTGGGAGACAACTGTCCTCAGTCATACCTACGACGTCGTCGACTACATCTCGTTGCATGCGTACTACGAAGAGTTCGAGGGCGATCGACGCAGCTTCCTCGGTTCAGGAGCAGCCATGGACGGCTTCATCAAGGACGTCGTGGAGACAGCCGATGCTGTCGGAGCTCGTCTGGGTAGCAAGAAGAAGGTCAAGCTGTCCTTCGATGAATGGAACGTCTGGTACCAATCGCGATTCCCTGGCGCACACGACTTCCCGCTCGACGTTGCGTCACCGCGCATCGAAGACGTCTACGGCACAGTCGACGCGGTTGTGGTGGGCGACCTGCTGATCAGCTTGCTTAACAATGTCGACCGGGTAGCCGTCGCCTGCCAGGCGCAGCTCGTCAACGTCATCGCTCCCATCATGACGAAACGCGGCGGCCCATCGTGGCGGCAGACGATCTTCTACCCATTCGCCGAAACAAGCCGTCGCGCTCGCGGCACCAGCTTGGTCGCAGCGACCGAAATTGCGACGATGGCGACGGCACGCTACGGAGACGTACCCGCCCTGGGGGTCGCTGCGAGCCACGACCCAGACACTTCATCCGTATCCATCTTCTTGGTGAACCGCTCGGAGTTGGCGATCGACGTCGATCTTCGGCATGAGGCATTCGGCGCGCTGAAGATCGAGGGCGTCTACACCATCGCCACTGATGACTCAGGTCCGTTGTACGGCGAGACGGCTGCTGCTGTTGCGCGGCCACGGCTCACTAACGCCTGGTCGACAGGCTCCGCGGGGCGAACATCCCTGCGGCTGGAGCCAGAATCCTGGAGCACAGTGCGTGCGTCGACAGCGGACGCATCGTGATGCCGAAAGAGCTGGTGGTCACCGTCACGCGAGGCACCGGCACTTCGGTCAATGGTGCAAGCGGGGCCGCCTCGGCT
>DASRZB010000227.1:0-7373 GCA_035653855.1 Acidothermaceae bacterium
GCTGCCCGCCGGGCGTCATACCCGGTCATCCTACTCGAACACCTGTTCGACTCGGCAAGTCCTCTTGGTGCGCCGAGTGAAGGAAATCGGTCGTAGAAATCCGGGCGAAGTTGCGCGCGTAATTCCTTCAGTCGGCAAGAAGGGACGGGCGGACGGTGGGGTGGGCGGGGCGGGGCGTGGCGGGTGGCGGGGCAGCGGCGCGGGGGCAGCGGCGGGTGGCGGGGCGGTGCGCCGAACCTACGCGGGAGTGACCTCGGCGATGAGTTCGACCTCGACCGGTGCGTCTCGAGGCAGGACGGCGACACCGATCGCACTGCGCGCGTGCGCGCCGATTGGAGTGGCATCAGGACCAGCGGTGCCGAAGACCTCGAGCAGCAACTCGCTCGCACCGTTGATGACGGCGGCCTGGGCGGTGAAGTCCGGCGCACTGGCGACGAAGCCGAGCACCTTGACGATGCGCACGACGGACGACAGCTCCCCGACGACTCCGCGCAGCGCCGCCAGCGCGTTCAGCGCGCAGATGCGGGCCGCCGCGTTTGCTTGCTCCGGCGTTACGGATGCCCCAGCTCCGGTGCCCACCTTGCCGACCGCGACGAGCTCGCCGTCAACCGTCGGGAGCTGACCCGACGTGTAGACATAGTTCCCCGACCGCAGTGCCGGCACGTAGGCCGCAAGCGGCGGCGCCACCGCCGGCAACGTGAGGCCCATCGCGGTGAGCCGATCCTCTGGCGTCGTCAGGCCCGGGGTGTTCATTCGACCGGCCGCTTCATATATGCCACCAGCTGTTCGGAGTTCGGCCCAGGCACGATGGCCACGAGCTCCCACCCGTCGCCGCCCCAGTTGTCGAGAATCTGCTTGGTGGCGTGCACCAGCAATGGCACCGTCGCGTACTCCCACTTGGTCATGATCGGGAGCCTAGCCAATACGCTCGACGGGTGAACGCGCAGCGCGGCAACAGTGGGCGCGATCGCGACTGGGACGGTGTCCGCCTCCACATCGTCACGGGCAAGGGCGGCACCGGCAAAACCACCGTCGCTGCTGCGCTCGCGTTAGCCCTCGCAACCGGTGGGAAGCGAACCCTCCTCGTCGAATGCGAAGGACGCCAAGGCCTCGCGCTGCTCTTCGACAGCCCGCCGCTGCCCTATGCCGAACGCCGCGTAGCAGTCGCACCCGACGGCGGCATCGTGTACGCGCTCGCGATTGATCCCGAGGAAGCCCTGCTCGAGTACCTCGAGATGTACTACCACCTCGGTCGCGCGGGCCGCGCACTGCGAAGGCTCGGCGCCATCGATTTTGCGACCACCATCGCGCCCGGCGTTCGCGATGTGCTGCTCACCGGCAAGGTCTACGAAGCCACACGCCGACGAACAACACACAAATCAACGCGGACGTCGCCGGGCGATCGATCAACGGATGCGACCGATGACTTCGTCTACGACGCGGTTGTGATGGACGCACCACCCACGGGACGCATCGCGCGATTCCTCAACGTCAACAGCGAGGTTGCGAGCTTGGCTCGCGTCGGCCCGGTGAACCGCCAAGCCGAATCCATCATGCGGCTGATCAGGTCGCCGCAGACCGTCGTCCACCTCGTCACGATGCTTGAGGAGATGCCCGTGCAAGAAACCCTCGACGGCATCCACGAACTGCACGAGTTCGACCTTCCGGTAGGTGGCATCTTCGTCAATCGCGTGCACGAGCCGTTGTTGCCGAAAACAGAATGGAAGGCCGCGAGTACCGGTGCCATCGATCTCACGGCACTTGCCCGCGGACTCAAGTCAGCAGGGCTGCCCGCGGGCGACGCGATCACTGCAGGGCTGTCGATGGAAGCAGCCGACCATGCGCTGCAGTTGGCGATCGAACGCAAGCTGCGTGCCCGCTTGCGCGCAGCCGCAAGGCCGACCTATCAACTCCATGACCTCGATACCACTGATGTCGGTCGTCTCTATGCCCTTGCGGCTGAACTTGTCGAGCAGGGTGCCGCATGACACGCCTCGATATCGAAACCCTGATTGCCGACCGCAGCACGAAAATCATCGTCTGTTGCGGGTCAGGTGGGGTCGGCAAGACGACACTGGCGGCCGCCCTCGGCGTCCGCGCTGCTGAACAAGGCAGGCGCGTGGTGACCCTCACCATCGATCCGGCTCGACGGCTTGCACAGTCACTCGGACTCCAGGAGCTCGACAACGTGCCGCGACGGGTCGCGGGGATGAAGCTCAAGAAACGTGCGGACGGCGCGAAAAACGAGGGCGAGCTGCACGCGATGATGCTCGACATGAAGCGCACGTTCGACGAGATCGTGGAAGCTCACGCGTCGCCCGCGAAGGCGGCGCAAATTTTGGCGAACCCGTTCTATCAATCGCTGTCGTCGAGTTTTGCCGGTACCCAGGAGTACATGGCGATGGAGAAACTCGGCCAACTCCGTGCCTCGGGCCAATGGGATCTCATCGTCGTCGACACACCGCCCACGCGGTCGGCGCTCGACTTCCTTGATGCGCCGGCACGATTGGGGCGCTTTCTCGACGGACGATTCATCCGGATGCTGCTGGCGCCGGCGAAAGTCGGCGGCCGCAGCTACACGAAGGTGATGCAGGCCGGGCTCGGTCTGGTCACCGGAACGATGATGAAGCTGCTCGGAACGCAGCTACTGACCGACGTCCAGACGTTTGTTGCTGCTATGGACACGATGTTCGGCGGCCTTCGGCAGCGAGCCGACGCGACCGCGAAGCTGCTGAGGGCGCCCGGCACGGTGTTCGTGGTTGTGGCGTCACCGGAGCCCGATGCGCTGCGCGAGGCGTCGTACTTCGTCGATCGGCTGGTCGAAGAAGACATGCCTCTCGCCGGGGTGGTGGTGAACCGGGTGCATCGCAGTACCGTGCCGCAGATCGCGGCGGTGAATGCGCTCGCCGCGGCGGAAGCCCTCGAGGATGGCGAGCGAGCCGCCGATGGCGATGACGATACCGACAGCGCGCTTACGGCCGGCGTACTTCGAGTGCATGCGCAGCGGTTGACGATGCAGGCGACCGAGCAACGCAGAGTGGATGGTTTTGCCCTTGCGCACCCGAATGTGCTGCTGGCGTCAGCGCGGGCGCTGGCTCAGGATGTGCACGATCTGAACGGCCTGCGCGCGCTAGGCGACGCGCTGGCAGAGCCCGCCTAGCCGAGTTGACCCGCGTAGCCGAGTTGATCAGTACTACTCAGCCGGTGGCGGAGTAGGCCTCAGCGGCCTCGCGCTCGAAGTCCGACATCGCCGTGCTGAGCAGGTTCGCCCATGAGGTGACGTTCGGGCGGCGGCGCAGCAGGGCGCGGCGCTCGCGCTCGGTCAGGCCACCCCAGACGCCGAACTCGACGCGATTGTCGAGGGCGTCCGCCAGGCACTCGGCCCGGACTGGGCAGCCGAAGCACACGGCCTTCGCCCGGTTCTGCGCGGCACCCTGGACGAACAAGGCATCCGGATCGGCATTTCGACACCCTGCGCGGGTGGTCCAGTCAGTGGTCCAAGCCATCGGGAGCCCCGTCCGTTGCTGTGGATTTCTCGAGCTACCGTCCCCAGGTGGGCTCGATCCCCCGACGTTACGAGTCAGGCGTAGGCCTCAACAGACTCCGTACGGTCCGTTCACGCTCGTACGGATGGACGATCGCCGAGCCGTCTGGGTGAGCGGCCTAGTCATCCGTGGCCAGCGGTTACGCTGCAGTAGTGCCAGATGGACGGATCAACTTCGGTGGGCGCCTGGCGCGCGCGTTCATGCTGGGGGTGCTCTCGCTGCTCGTCGGGCTCCTGGTCGCCGGCCTGGCGCTGCCCGCCGCCGCTGGGCTCGGGGTCACGACCAAGAACGCCATCGGCGACATCACCTTCTCCGAACTCCCGGCGTCCCTGCAGTCGCCCCCGCTGTCACAGCTCTCCGTCATCAAGGCCGCCGACGGCACCCCCTTGGCGACGTTCTACTACGAGAACCGACAGTCGGTGAGCCTCTACGACGTGGCCCCGACGATGCGCCAGGCGATCGTGGCCATCGAGGACTCCCGCTTCTACGAGCATCACGGGGTCGACCCGAAAGGCATCCTCCGGGCGCTGCTGAAGGACACCTCCTCCGGAGCGGCGGTGCAAGGCGCGTCGACGATTACCCAGCAGTACGTCCGGCAGGCGCTGGTCGAGACGAACGCTGCGGACAACAACACCGCAGCAGCCGCGGCGGCGACCTCAAAGAACCTGACCCGCAAGCTCACTGAGGCGCGCTATGCATTGGCGCTCGAGCAGAAGCTGTCGAAGGACCAGATCCTCGAGGACTACCTCAACACTGTGTACTTCGGCAGCGGCGCGTACGGCATCTCTGCCGCGGCGCAGCACTACTTCGGCGAGACCGCCGACCAGCTCACACTGACCCAGTCCGCGTTGCTCGCCGGAGTGATCAACAACCCCAGCACGTTCGATCCGACGGTGAACCCGAAGAACGCGCTGGCTCGTCGCAACGTGGTGCTCGACCGGATGCTGGTCAACTACCCCGACACCTACACCTCGGCCCAGATCCAGACGGCGGAGGCGGCACCGCTGGGGCTAAACGTCGTCCCCGTCCCGAACGGCTGCGCGACGTCGTCCGCCCCGTTCTTCTGCGACTACGTGGTGCACGACATCCTGAACGGTCCCGAGTTCGGCGCCACCGTTACCGACCGGGCGAACCTGCTGCGTCGCGGCGGCCTCGTCGTGACGACAACGCTGCAACCCGCCGTCCAAAAGGCCGCGCAATCCGCGGTCGACACCGTCGTTCCAGAGAATCCGGCCCTCAACGCCGGCCTGGCGGCGGCGATCGACATGGTGAATCCGCAGACCGGCGCCATCGAGGCCATGGCGGTCGACCGGCCATATGGCACCGGATTCGGCCAGACCGAGGTGAACCTGGCCGCCGACTACGTCAACCACGGCGGCTCACAGGGCCGCAACGCCGGGTCGACGTTCAAGATCTTCGTCCTCGCTGCCGCATTGGAAGAGAAGATCCCGACCGGGACCACGATCAAGTCGCCGCCCAAGATCACCATTCCGAAGGGCAGCACCACGACGTGCGACGGACTGCCCACGTCGGTGTGGAACGTGGTGAATGCCGAGGTCGCCGAAGGCGGCACGTTCAACATGGTGCAGGCCACCGCGGAGTCGGTGAACACCTACTTCGCCCAGCTCGAAGTGAAGACCGGTCTTTGCGCCCCGATCACGATCGCGCAGGACCTTGGCGTCCACAAGGCGACTGGCGGTAACCTCGACCAGATCCCGGCGTTCACTCTCGGTGCGGAGCCGGTCGACCCGCTCAGCGTCACGGGCGCCTTCGCGGCGCTGGCCAACAACGGCACGTTCTGCACCCCGCAGTCGATCACCAAGGTCACCTGGCAGGTCGGCGACGTGACGACGAACCGGCCCGTCCCCGGACCCAACTGCGGCAAGGTGCTCGACCCGACGATCGCCCAGGGCGTCACCACGCTGCTGCAGGGCGTTTTGGCCAAGGGCGGCACCGGCTACGGTCTGGCCCTCGGTCGTCCCGCAGCGGCCAAGACCGGTACGGACGACGAGTTCAAGAACGCATGGTTCAGCGGCTATGCCCCGAACCTGGCGTCGTCGGTGTGGGTCGGCAACCCCGACTCGACGGTGCCGATGCGGGCCATCACCGTCAACAACAAGAAGTATGCGGAGATCTTTGGCGCCACATTGCCGGGGCCGATCTGGCAGCTGGCGATGAAGGGCGCCCTGGCGAATCAACCGATTCAAAGCTTCACGAATCCACCGGACGTCGTGTTGCGCGGCAATGCGATCACCATCCCAAATCTGCAGGGACAAGACCCAGCGGCAGCCGCAGCGACCCTGACCAAGTTGGGCCTGAGCCCGGCGGTCGACCCAACGAAGGTCACCTCGAGCCAGCCACTGGGGAAGGTCGAGACGACCGTGCCCGCAGCCGGGGCGACCGTGTACGCGGGTGCGCTGGTGAAGCTCGAGCTGAGCAACGGCATCCCGCCATTCGTGTCGCCGCCACCGGCCTCCTCGGAGCCGCCGAGCTCACAACCGCCGAGCTCGCCGCTGCCCGGCTCGCCATCGCCGTCGCCATCGCCGATCACCATCACGGGTGGCACCCCGACTCCGACGGTGACGCCGAGCCCGACGACTACCCCGACGCACTAGTCCTGACCGACTAGTCCTGACCGACTAGCCCGCGAGTTGCCGCTTCACCTCGACGGCCACCCGCCCGCCGTCCGCCCGGCCTGCGACGAGCGGATTCACGACCTTCATGACCGCGCCCATCGCCTGCGGGCCGCTCGCCCCTGCAGAGGTGACGGCCTGGGTCACGAGGTCGCGCAACTCGTCGTCCGACAACTGCGCTGGCAGGTACGCGGCGATGACCTCGCCCTCCGCGCGCTCGCGCTCAGCCAGCTCGGGACGGTTGCCGGCCGCGAACGCCTCCGCCGCCTCGCGCCGCTTCTTGCCCTCACGGGTGAGGACCTTCAGGACCTCGTCGTCGGATAGCTGACGAGCTTGCGTGCCCGACACTTCCTCATTGGTGATGGCAGACAACACCATCCGCAACGTCGCGGTGCGCAGCTCGTCGCGAGCCTTGATCGCGGTTGTCAGGTCGTCGTGCAGGCGGGTCTTCAGGGGCATGTCCGCAGTCTCTCACCGCCGAGTCTGCGAAACTCGAGCGTATGCGCCGACTCACCGCCGTCCCGCTTGGTGCTGCTGCCCTCGGCAGTGCTGCCATCGCCTATGCATCAGGCATCGAACGGCGCTCGCCGCGACTGCGCAGGTTCGAGGTGCCGATGCTGCCGGCTGGCTCTTCGCCGCTTCGGGTGCTGCACCTTTCCGACGCGCACCTGACGCCCGGGCAGACCTGGAAGCGCGATTGGATCCACTCGCTCGCGGCCCTCGAGCCCGACCTGGTGATCAATACCGGCGACAGCATCGCGCACGTCGGCGCAGTACCGGTCTTCCTCGATGCTCTCGGACCGCTGTTGGAAAAGCCTGGCGCGTTTGTGTTCGGATCGAACGACTACGCGGCGCCGGTGTTCAAGAATCCGGCGCGATACCTCTTCCCGGACGACGGTGCACGACCGAAGGGTGCCGAGTTGCCGTGGCGCGCGCTTCGAGAAGCGATGCTGGACGCCGGTTGGCTCGACCTCTCGAATGCCCGCGGGTACGTCAAAGCTGATGGCCGGCAGGTCGAGTTGGTCGGCGTCGACGATCCGCACATCGGCTACGACAAGTACGAGGTCGTTGCTGGCAACGCGGACCCTGATGTGCTGCTAACTCTTGGGGTGACGCATTCGCCGGAGCCGCGGGTGCTTTCTCGGATGGCGGCTGACGGCTGTGGTTTGATCCTGGCCGGCCACACCCATGGCGG
>DASRZB010000228.1:0-5604 GCA_035653855.1 Acidothermaceae bacterium
AGAAGCCAGCCCCGACGTCGTCGATTGCCAGGCGCATGCCAGCCGCCCGTAGGGGGTCCAGAACAGCCATCAGCGCGCCGTAGTCGACGACCTGGTCGTGCTCCGATAGCTCGAGCAGCACCCGGTCGAGCCTGAACTCCATGAGCAGTTCGGTGCATTGGTCGGTGAGTAGCGTGCCCGGCGACACGTTCATCGACACGTAGCCGCTGACCTCATCGAGGTAGTGGGCAGCGCGTTGCAAGGCCAGCATCTCCAGGCGATCACCCTGCCCGATGCTGTGCGCTTCGGCGAAGCACACGTCCGGCGGCTTGCCCCACTGGATCGGGAACCGGCTGAGCGCTTCGGCACCGACCCGCTGCCCGGTGGCCAGGGCAACGATCGGTTGCAAGACGACCGCGGGACCGCCGGTTGCCAGGATTGGCGCGAGCCGCTCGGCAATCTCGACATGGCGGGCTCGATCGCGAACGTCCGGCTCGATGATGACCGAAGCCGCGTGCGCGAGTACTTCCATCAGCGACTGGTCGCGCTTGGTGAGCCCCTTGTCGGAGGTCAGCCCGGCCGCGCAAAACGTGCCATACAAGGTGCCGTCGCTGAGCCGCACCGGGACCGAGACGTAACTGCGGATCCGGGGGAGGCGCGCGGCTGGCAGCCTCATCGCTGCTGGAAAGCTCCTGAGGTCGGGGATGACGGCGGGCAGCTTCTTGTCGAGGATCGCCTGACACAGCGACGTCGCTTGCAGCTGCTTATTGCCCTCCTGGAACAGGAACGGCACAGCCGACTCGACAACCTCGAGGTATTGGGTCGTACCGTCCAGGCGGCTCAGAAACGAGACACTCAGCCCGAGCGACCGCTTGGCGATCAACAGCAGATCGGCGACCTGTTGATGCACGTCCGTGCGCGATTTCGCCATACCGCACTATCGACAGGCGCGGGGCATTCCGTAAGAGTCGAACACGCACGGATCGGTCAGCTGGCTCGGCGCGACCACGCGTCGACCGGATCCTCGAGCAGCGGCTCGAACGCCAGCTCGGCTGCCCCGAGGAGGCTGGAGTCTTCGCCGAGGCCGGGCTGGAGCAGTCGAACGCTGGCGCGGCCGGCAAAGGTTGACATCGAATCCATCTCGGATTTGATCCGGTCACCGGTGAGAAAGAACAGCGATGACAACGGTCCACCGAGGATCACGACGTCCGGATTGAGGATGTTCACCAGGCTGGTGAGGCCGCGCGCCACCCATACCGCGATGCTCTGCAGGCCTTCCAACGCCCGCTTCTCGCCGTGGCTCGCGGCCGCAAACACCTCGAGAAGCGCCGCGCGGCCGCCACCCGCGGTTCGCCCGCACGCGACGAGGACAGCGTCCTCGCCTGCCTCGGTTTCGAAGCACCCGCGGCTGCCGCAACGGCAGGGCCGGCCGTCCGGGTTGACCATCATGTGGCCGAGCTCGCCGCCGTAGCCATGTGCCCCGGTGAGGATCCGGCCGTCGATCACGATGCCGCCACCGATGCCGACTTCGCCGGCGAGGTAAATGAGGTCGCCGATGCCGCGGCCGGCGCCGCGCACATGTTCGGCGAGCCCGCCGAGGTCACCGTCGTTGCCGACGTGCGTCTGCACCGGCAGGCCCAGGCGCGCCGACAGCAACTCACCGAAGGGGACACCGCGCCACCCGAGGTTCGGAGCGAACTCGACGAACCCGTCGGCGCGGCGCACGGCTCCAGGCACGCCGATCCCGACACCAGCAAGCCAACAGCCCGGAGCGACGGCCTTCTGGAGATTTCGCAACTCCGCAGCAAGCCGTTCGATGACGGTGTCGTGATCGACGACTGGCCCCGGCAGCCGGTATTCACCGCGCGCGTTGATGACACCGCCGAGGCCGATCGCGGCGACCGTCACGGTGTCGACGCCCATGTTCGCCGCAAGGACGTAAGCGGTGTCGGATCGCGGCCCAACGAGGTGCGAAGGACGCCCGGCGCGAAGGCCTGTTTCCGGGATGGTCTCGGCGACCAGGCCGGCGAAGGACAGGTCTTCGACGAGTGCCTTGATGGTGCTGCGGTTCAGCCCCATCCGGGCGGTCAGCTGTGCGCGTGAGAGCTGACCTTCGACGTGGACGTGCCGCAGCAACGTGCTGACGTTGCGGCGTCTGATCTCGTCTTGCGTCGCTCCGGATGGGGTGGGCATGAGGGGCAGCAGTCCGCTATCTCGGCCGTCGGTCGTGACGTCGGAGTGTCATTTCGCCGAACGACGTCGACCGTAGGCGTCCACGGAAGCCGCAAGCAGCAAGAAGGCTCCGGTGATGATGTAGGTATACGCAGCGTTGACCCCGGGCTTGAGCCCGAGACCGTTGGGGATGATCGAGATCACCGTGCCGCCGATGACGGCATCGCGAATGCGGCCGCGGCCACCAAAGAGGGACACGCCGCCGACGACGGCGGCACCCACGGCATACAGCAGGGTGTTGCCACCACCGATGTCAAGCGGCACGCCGCCGTCGAAGGAGGCTAGCGCGATGCCACCGATGCCGGCGAGGGTCGTGGAGAGCGCAAATGCAGCGATCCGCATCCGGCGGACGTCGATGCCTGCCCTGCGCGCGGCTTCAGCGTTACCACCAACCGCGTAGAGGTACCGGCCGAACCGCGTCTTTGTGAGAAGCACGGTCATGGCCACGAGTACCACAAGGATGAGCGGAACCACCCACGGCATGCCGAGGATGGGCTTAGCCCCCTTGTTGAACTGGCGGTTGCGGTTGAGGAAGTAGACGGCAAATACGCCGATGACCACGAGGGCGCCGATCCGGACAAGGACCAATGACAGGGGTTCGGCGGATAGCTTCTGAGTCCGGCGACGAACCGACCGGAACAAGGTGAACACGGCGTAACCACCGACGAATATGACCAGCAGTATCCAGCCGAGTGTCGGGTTCACGTTCTGATGCGCGAGGGCGTTCACGGGGTAGGCATCACCCATCGGAATGGCGCCGGCCTTACCCGCGAACGAGATGATGACGCCCTGCCACGCCAGGAAGAACGCCAGCGTCACGATGAATGACGGGATACCGACTCTTGCCACCAAGAACCCGGTGATGCAGCCGATTGCCGTGCCGGTCGCCAGCGCGAGGAACATCGCGATCCAGATGTGTCCACCGACGTGCGTCAACACGATGGCTAGGCCCAGCACGATCATCGGCACGGCGAGCCACAGTCGGCCCAACACGGCGATCGCCAGTGCGATCACCAGCACGATGACGATGGCGCCGTAGCTGCCGCCCTTGACGTAGCCCTCGATGTTTCCGTTGTGGGCATAGGCGAGCCCCATCATCATGGCGCACACGCCCGCGGCCGTACCGGCGGACAGGTCGATCTCGCCCAGGAGCAGGACGAAGACCAGGCCCATCGCAATGAAAATTGTCGGGCCGGCCTGCCCGGTGAGGTTTGCGAGGTTTCCGACCGTTAGGAATTGGTTGCTTAAGCTCGAGAAAGCGATGAGCAGCACGACAAGGCCGAACATCGCGGGCAGCGCACCCGGGTCGCCACCACGGAGCTTGCCGATATAGGCGCGGGCGGAATCCATGAGAGTGACGGAGCCAAGGTCGCCGCTGAATGCCTGCGCGACTGCTTCATCGGAAATTGTCGCAGTGATGCCACTGCTGACCGGCAGGTCTGCCGCGCTCGGGCCGGCTTCGCTTCCGGGGGCCCCAGTGCCTTGTTCGCTCATTGCGGCCTCACGCGCTTTCTGCGGCGGTTGCGGGCTTGAGCCCGATGGTTCCGGTGCGACCGGTGGTGATGAGTTCGACGACTTGTGAGTACGTCACATCGACGCGTTGGACCTCTGCGGCGACGCGACCGAGGAAGAGCGCAGTGATGCGGTCAGCGACCTCCATCACGTCGTTCATGTTGTGCGAGATCAGCACCACGCCAAGGCCGCTGTCGGCCAGCCGCCGAACGAGGTCGAGCACCTGGCGGGTTTGCGCGACACCGAGGGCTGCGGTGGGCTCGTCGAGTAGCACGACCTTGTTGTTCCAAAGCACTGCTTTGGCGATCGCGACCGACTGCCGCTGGCCTCCGGAGAGGCTCGAGACGAGTTGGCGAACCGACTTGACCGTGCGCACCGACAAGCCCGCGAGCGTGTCGCGGCTGCGTCGTTCCATCGCCGGTTCGTCGAGAGTGTTGAAAATCGGACGTCGCAACTCGCGGCCGAGAAACATGTTTTGCACGATGTCGAGGTTGTCGCACAGTGCGAGATCTTGATAGACGATCTCGATGCCGTACGCGGCGGCGTCACGCGGCCCGTGGATCGCGATCGGGGATCCGTTGAACAGGCATTCTCCGGAGTCGACTGGGTAGATCCCGCCGACACATTTGACCAGTGTCGACTTGCCGGCTCCGTTGTCGCCGACCAGGGCCATCACTTCGCCGGGGAAGACGTTGAAGTCGACGCTGTGCAACACCTGGATTGCGCCAAAGCTTTTGTTTATCGCTCGCAACGCGAGGATGGGCGAATCGGCCACCATGAGCCCCTCTGATTAAGGCCGAACGGCTGGACGTCGCCAAGATAGACCGCCGCATGCGCTTAGGCGAGCATGCAGCCACATCAGTCGTGCATCTGGTGATAGTCAGGGTTCGCAGACAAAGGAACCGGTGGCGTGGCCGGGTTGACCGACCACGCCACCGGACGTTCTCCGGGATAAGGGCTTAGGAAGCCGCGATCCCAGCCTTGGTGCAAAGTGCGACGAACGCGCCGGTGCAGACTGACGCGTACGGGACTGCGCCGGACTTGATCGGGACGCCGACGTTGGCGATCGTGATCAGTTCTGGCTTGAGCAGGATGGACGGAACACTGCGCTTGCCCTGCGGGTCGTTCGACGTCGTAAGGCCGGCCGGGGTCTTGCCCTGGATCAGTGCGACCGCCAGCGTGGCAGCCGCGGTGGCCTCGGCGGTGGCGTCCTTGTAGATGGTGCAGGTCTGGGTACCCGAGAGGATGGCCTGCAAGCCAGCTGCCGTTGCGTCCTGACCGGTCACCGGGATGCCGGAAAGGCCTGCCGCCTTGAGGACGGTCTCAACCGGACCGGCCATGCCGTCGTTCATCACGTACACGCCATCGATCTTGTTGCCGGCGGCGGTGAGCAGCTGCTGGAAGGTCTTGCCGGCCTGGGTGTTGTCCCAGTTCGGGATGGCCTGCTCGGAAACCTTCTTCAGGGTGCTCTTGTCGATAACCGAGTGCGCGCCCTGACCGAACAGCGTCGCGTTGTTGTCGGTCGGCGAGCCGTCGATCATGATGATGCGACCGGTGGGCTTGCCAATCTTCGCCATCGCGTCAACGAGGCACTGGCCCTGCTCGACGCCGACCTGGACGCCGTCGTAGGACGCGTAGTACGCCGCGCTACCGCCGAGAACGAGACGGTCATAGTCGATAACCGGGATGTTGGCGGCCTTCGCTTCGGTCTCGACCTGGATGGACGTCGCGGGGTCGATCGACGTAATGATCAGGACCTTGACACCTTCCTGGATCATGCTCTGCGCGATGCTCTGGAACTTCGCGTTGTCACCGAGGGCGTTCTGGATGTCGGCCTTGATGCCAGCTGCCGCGAACGCCTTGTTCAAGGCCGGGCGGTCA
>DASRZB010000229.1:0-7400 GCA_035653855.1 Acidothermaceae bacterium
GAGACGAACTATTTCTTCCGGCTGTCGAACTACGGCGACGCATTGCTCGCGCACTACGAACAACACCCTGACGCAGTCGAGCCCGAGAGCGCGCGCAACGAAGTGCTGCAGTTCATCCGGTCAGGACTGACGGACCTGTCAATCTCGCGGTCGTCATTCGACTGGGGCATCAAGGTGCCGTGGGACGACACCCAGGTCGTCTACGTCTGGTTCGACGCGCTGCTCAACTACGCGACTGCCGTCGGGCTGGAAGCATCCGACCCCGCAGACAAGGAGAAGTTCGCACAGACCTGGCCCGCCGACGTCCATCTTGTTGGCAAGGACATCCTGCGTTTTCATGCAGTGATCTGGCCCGCGATGTTGCTCGCGGCCGGAGTTGCCTTGCCACGTAAGGTTTTTGCGCACGGTTGGCTGCTCGTCGGCGGCGAGAAGATGAGCAAGACGAAGCTCACCGGTATCGCGCCGGCGCAGATCACCGATCACTTCGGGTCTGATGCGTTTCGCTACTACTTCCTGCGCGCGATCACGTTCGGCCAGGACGGTTCGTTCTCGTGGGAAGACATGAGTGCGCGCTACACGTCCGAGCTCGCGAACGGCTTCGGCAACCTCGCGTCGCGCGTGACCGCGATGACCGAGAAGTACTTCGACGGACAACTGCCAGGGCCGGACGACGCGGGGCCGGCGGAGGCCGCGATCGCTCTCGTCGCGGCGCGTGCTGTTGAGGCCGCCGATGCGGCGGTTCTTAAGCTCGACTTCCAGGGTGGGTTGGCCGCGATCTGGGAACTGGTCGGTGCCCTGAACGGCTACCTCAGCGACGAGGCGCCGTGGAAGGTCGCGAAGGAGATCGATTCGTCGGCCGCCGCGAAGGCCCGGGTCGCGACGATCCTCTACACCGCGGCCGAGGGGTTGCGGGTGCTGGCGGTCGTGCTGCACCCGTTCATCCCGCGCGCGACCGCGTCGCTGTGGGTTGCGCTCGGCGCCGAGGCCGCCCTCGGGCCGCTGGCAGCCCAGAACCTGATCGATGCCGGACGTTGGGGGCAACTCCCGGTGGGCGCGGCCATCACCAAGGGCGAGTCGCTCTTCCCGCGGCTGCCTGACGACGCCCCGCCCGCGTGATCTCCGGAGCGCCCCCGCCGGCTCCGGAGCCGCTGCGGGTCGAGACGGTCGACTCCCACTGCCACCTCGACGCCATGCGCCTGCCCGTCCCCGACGCGATCGCCGCTGCCCAGGCGGTCGGGGTTCGCCGGCTGGTCACCGTCGGCGACACGATGGAGTCGTCCCGCTGGTGCGCCGCCACCGCCGAGGCCTTCGCCGACGTCTATGCGGCGATCGCCGTGCACCCCAACGAGGTCAGTGCTTTCACCGAAACGGACGCCGATGAGTTGGCGATCCTGGCCGCGCTACCCGACGTCCGGGCTATTGGAGAAACCGGTCTCGACTACTACTGGGGCCGTGTCGATCCGCTCGTGCAACAGGCTGCGTTTCGCACGCACATCGAGATCGCGAAACGCGTCGGCAAGGCACTCGTGATTCATGATCGCGACGCACACGATGACGTGTTGCGCATCCTCTCGGAGGTTGGTGCACCCGACCGCACGGTGTTCCATTGCTTCTCCGGTGATGTCTCGATGTCAAGACACTGTGTGGAACGCGGCTACTACTTGTCATTCGCCGGAACGGTCACGTTCAAGAACGCCGACGCATTGCGCGAAGCAGCTGGGGTCGTGCCGCTCGAGTTGATGCTCGTCGAGACCGACGCCCCGTTTCTTGCACCCGTGCCGTATCGCGGTCGACCGAACGCGCCGTACCTCATCCCACTCACTGTGCGCGCACTTGCTGAGGTGAAAGGTGTCGACGAAGACGCCGTCGCGGCGGCCACCGCAGCCAACGCCGAGCACGTCTTCGGCACCTGGCGGTAGCTGGTCGCGGTGCGCTCCGCGCAGGGCCCCCGCGCCGACCGCCCGCGCCACCCGCTTCGCCCTCTCGCGAGTCGTGGCCGCGAGCCTCCTCCGCAAGTCACAGCAGTCACATGCGTCACAGCGCAGGTATACCGGAGCGCCGAATTGCCCGGAACTTCCCTAAGCCGAGGGCAAATCAAGACCAAAGCCAATGCCGTCACCCGTCGAGCGCTTGCTTACTCAACAACTCATTGGTTACGTTCACGGCAGTGTTCGGCCAGAGTGGGGAAGCTCGTGGTCGGCGTCCCAGGTCGCTTTCGGCGACCTAGTTGCGCTCTGTGCGCCCAGGCTTCCCATCCTCTGGACCCTTCGAACAGCGGAGTCCCGTGCGATCGAGGCTTGTCGTCGGTTCGGTGTACGGCGTCATCACTGCTGCCCTAGTGGCAGGGACGACGGCGTTCGTCAGCCTTGACAAGCACGTCACCATTTCGGTCGACGGTCAGGTCACGAAAGTCCGCACGTACGCAGCATCCGTCGATGGTGTTTTACATCGCGCCGGCATCACTATCGGACCGCACGATGCGTTGACGCCCGCACCACAAACCAAGGTGCATGACGGCACCACTATCAACATCGCGCGCGGTCGTTTGTTGACGTTGACGATCGACGGTGTGACACACAAAGCATGGGTCACTGGTGACAACGTCGACGACGTGTTGCAACAAGCGGGCCTAAGAATTCCGCAAGCTGCAGTGCTCTCCGTCGACCGCGGCGCACGCGTTCCGTTGACGGGCATGGACATCAACATCAACCTGCCGCACCTCGTGAATGTGCGCGTTGATGGGACAGTGCATTCCATTGTCAGCACGCAAACGACACTGCAAAGTGTGCTCAATGAAGCCGGCATCGAAGTGAACCCGAACGACCAGGTATCGAGCGACCTTCAAACGCGGCCGTACGACGGCCTCTACGTCATCATCTTAAGAATCAGCAGCGGCCAGGAACTAACAAGCACGCCAATCCCGTTCACCGCGAAGACCGTCAATGACCCGACCCTCCTCGTCGGTACCAAGAAGGTCACGCAGGTAGGGAAAACTGGCACGATGATTGCGACATACCAGGATGGGTACGTCGACGGTATGCAGACCACCAAGAGCCTCATTGGCCAACAGGTGACTGTGCAGTCGGTGCCGCAGATCACCGCCATCGGCACCAAGCCAAAGCCGATCCCGAAGCCCAAGCCCAAGCCCGCCCCTGTCTTCAAGGTCGCGGCCGACGGCCTGAACTGGAAGGCGCTCGCCGCCTGCGAAGCCGGTGGTCGCGCTAACGCCGTCAATCCGCCGTACTACGGCATGTACCAGTTCCGCCTCAACACGTGGCGCGCGGTCGGTGGCACCGGGTTGCCGAGCGCCGCCTCTGCAAGCGAGCAGACGTACCGCGCACAACTGCTCTACAAGCGCAGCAATTGGCGGACCCAATGGCCGGTCTGCGGCCACTACCTCTTCACCTAAACGCGCCGGGCACGCAGACGGTGACACCTGCCGTTTTGCTTGGCGCTACTGACATTCGTGCGCTCGCAGCGTCGATCGACCTCACGCCCACCAAGACACTCGGGCAGAACTTCGTTATCGATGGCGGCACCGTGCAACGCATCGTTCGTACGGCAAACTTGAAGCCGGACGACGTGGTGCTCGAAATCGGTCCAGGGCTAGGGTCGTTGACGTTGGCGTTACTGCCCAACGTCCGCCGAGTCATCGCCGTCGAGATCGACGAGCGCCTCGCGAATCTGTTGCCAGAAACCATCGCCCAACGGTTCCCGAGTGGGCTCGAGCGACTGACCGTGATTCATCGCGACGCTTTGACCCTCGACCTGCGGGGCAACGACTTCCCGACGGCGATCGTCGCGAACCTGCCCTACAACGTCGCCGTCCCGGTGCTGCTGACGATGCTCGCCCGGCTGCCAACGGTCAGGCGGGTGCTCGTGATGGTGCAGCTCGAAGTCGCCGCCCGGATTGCCGCCCAACCGGGGGAGGACGCCTACGGAATCCCCTCGGTCAAGGCTGCCTGGTACGGCGCGGCCCGGATGGCCGGCACCATCGGGCGCCAGGTCTTCTGGCCGGCGCCACGGGTCGACTCCGGTCTGGTCGCCATCGACCGGCACGATCCGCCGCAGACGACGGCGACCCGCGACCAGGTGTTCGCGGTGATCGATGCCGCCTTCGCGCAGCGCCGCAAGACCCTGCGGGCAGCGTTGGCGGGGTGGGCCGGCTCGCCGGCGCTTGCCGAAATTGCGCTAAGGGAAGCAGGAATTGACCCTGGCGCCCGCGGCGAGACACTCGACATCTCGCAGTTCGCCCGGATCGCCGAGCAGCGACCCCACCAGGAGCTGCCCGAGGATCTCCTACCACTACCTCCCAAGGGTCGCCGGCCCTCGCGCGCGGACTACAGGCTCGATCGTCGTCCAGAGATTCATCTCGACCCGCAGCCAGACCTGTAGCAGTCGGCGCTCGCTAGCATCGTGGTGTTGTGTCTGTAACCGTGCGAGCACCCGCGAAGGTCAACCTCCACCTCGGGGTCGGCCAGCTTCGCATTGACGGCTTTCATTCACTTGTCTCCGTCTTTCAGGCCGTCTCGCTCTATGACGAGATCACCGTTGACAACGCCGACGACCTCGGAGTCACGATCGTCGGCGACGACTACGACGACGTGCCGACCGACGCATCGAACCTCGCGATGCGCGCCGCGATCGCGCTCGCTCATCACGTCGGCCGCGCACCCGCCGTCCACATCACTATTCACAAGGGGATTCCGGTTGCCGGCGGCATGGCGGGCGGGTCGGCAGACGCTGCCGCGACGTTGCTCGCCTGCGATGCGTTGTGGCAGACCGGAGTCGATCCCCGCGTCTTGCATGACATCGCGGCGCGGCTCGGTAGCGACGTACCGTTCTGTCTCTTAGGCGGGACGGCCCTTGGTGGCGGTCGCGGCGAACAGCTGACACAGGTGCTGGTCCGCGGTACGTATCACTGGGTTTTCGCTTTGGCGGACACCGGTTTGCCGACACCGCTGGTCTACGGCGAGCTGGATCGGATGCGGTCGGAAGGTCCGTGGCCGGAGTCGTCGTCGCCGCGCGAACTCATTGCTGCATTGGGTGCCGGTGATCCGCGGCGGCTCGGAACGCTCTTGCACAACGACCTGCAACGGTCCGCGCTTCGGTTGCGGCCCGCGCTGCGCCGAACTCTCGAGGCCGGCCGCGAGGCGCACGCCCTTGGCGCGATCATTTGTGGCTCTGGCCCGACGTGTGCGTTCTTGACGGCGGGTGAGGCCGAGGCGGTCGAGTTGGTTGCCGCACTGGCCGGTTCGGGGACGTGCCGCACGGTGCGGCGCGCTCACGGACCGGTGCCCGGAGCGCGCGTCGTCGCATGAATCTCGTCAACCTCGAGTCGGTCTCGTTGTCGTACGGCGTCAAGCCTTTGCTGGACGACGTGTCGCTCGGCATTGCCGAAGGCGACCGGATCGGCATCGTCGGTCGCAACGGCGCGGGCAAGACGACGCTGCTTTCTGTGTTGGCTAGCGAGGTCGCGCCGAACTCGGGGCGGGTGACGCACACGTCGGGCTTGCGGATCGGTGTGCTGGCTCAGGGGGACGCGCTTGACCCTGCAGCGACTGTGCGGCACGTCGTTCTCGGTGATCGGCCCGACCATTCGTGGGCCGGCGACCGCGTCGCGCGGACGGTGGTGTCGACGTTGCTGTCGACCGACATGCTCGACCGTGTGGTCGGCACCTTGTCGGGCGGCGAACGTCGGCGCACAGCGCTCGCAGCGTTGTTGGTGACCGACATCGACCTGCTGATGCTCGACGAGCCGACCAACCACCTCGACATCGAGACCATCGATTGGCTGGCTGGGTTCTTGGCATCGCGTCGAGGCGCGCTTGTTGTCGTGACCCACGACCGCTGGTTCCTCGACGCTGTCTGCACGTTGACGTGGGAGGTGGCCGACGGTCAGATCGCGCAGTATCTCGGCGGGTACGCGGCGTACGTGTTGGCGCGCGCCGAACGCGAGCGAATTTCGGGTGTCGTGGAAGAACGCCGGCAGAACCTGTTGCGCAAGGAGTTGGCATGGTTGCGACGTGGGCCGCCCGCGCGCACCTCGAAACCGCAGTTTCGGATCGATGCAGCGAACGCACTGATCGCCGACGAGCCGCCAGCACGTGATCGAACGACCTTGGCCACGTTTTCCTCAGCCCGCTTGGGAAAATCGGTCTTCGACGTCGAGGACATGTCGCTTTCGCTCGGGCCTGCCGAGTTGTTCTCCGACGTCACTTGGCGAGTCGGCCCAGGTGATCGCATCGGGCTGGTCGGCGTGAACGGCAGCGGAAAGACGACTCTGCTGCGCGTGCTCGCCGGGTTGCGCGGTGCCGACAGCGGCGTCGTCAAGGTCGGGAAGACGGTTCGCATCGGTTATCTCTCGCAGGACGTCGCTGAACTCGACCCGACGTTGCGCGTGCTCGAAGCCGTCGAGGCCGTACGCCGCCAGACCGTGTTGGGCGACGGGCGCGAGCTGACGGCGTCCGCGTTGCTGGAGCGTTTCGGATTCTCCGGCGAGCGGCAGTGGACTCCGGTCGGAGATCTGTCCGGCGGAGAGAAGCGGCGGCTCCAGTTGCTGCGGCTGCTGATGGACGAGCCGAACGTGCTGCTCCTCGACGAACCGACCAACGACCTCGACGTTGACACACTCACCGCGTTGGAAGACCTGCTCGACAATTGGGCCGGCACGCTGATTGCCGCCTCGCACGACAGGTACTTCCTGGAGCGGGTGTGTGACACAGTGACCGCGTTGATCGGTGGCGGGCAACTCGCGTCGCTGCCCGGAGGAGTTGACGAATACCTGGCCCGGCGTTCACGTGAACGCGATCAGGTGATTGGCACGCGCACGCCCATTGCGCCCACCACTACGGGCAGTGCGGGTGACGTGCGGGCGGCGCGCAAGGACGTGACGCGCATCGAGCGGCAACTGTCCAAGCTCGAGGACCGCGAGAAGGAGTTGCATGCGGCGTTGGCAGAAGCAGCAACCGACTACGTCGCGGCCGCAGCGCTCGACGCGGAGTTGCGCGCGCTGCAAGTCACCCGCGACCAACTCGAGGAAGACTGGCTCGACGCCGCCCATCGCGCCAGTTCGTGACCGCGAACGCTGGCCGCGTACAGCCACACGGTGGGGCAAAAGACATCGAGGATTTCGCTGACTCGGATCCGTCACAACAAACGGCGGTCCAGCACACGGGACCGTCGCAGGTCGGTCTTCATGTTCACCTGTCTCGAGGGTCACGGTGAGTGCCGTGGAGCCTGACTCGGGGGCTGACCTGGTTTCCGGACACGTTCGGCTGGGTGATCATGCCGCGCTTTGGGCCGCGGTGTGAAGTGCTTCGAAGGTGGCTACGAACTCACCCGAAAGTCACGCGCACATCTGGCTTGTGGACGTGCCCCGGCGCGGAGAGCGCCGGGGC
>DASRZB010000230.1:0-6069 GCA_035653855.1 Acidothermaceae bacterium
GCGCCATGCTCAACGTCGAGGTCGACAGCACCATCGGCGACGGCCAGTTCGTCGTGCTCTCACCGACTAAGGACGGTCTTACCGTCGGGTTCCAAAAGGTGCCGGAGCACAAGACGACCAAGAACAGGGTGCACCTGGATCTGGTCGTCGAAGATCTGGACGCCGCCACTGCGGAAATCGAGTCGCTCGGCGGCCACTGGCTGGAGCCCGGCACCACCCGCGATCTCGAGGGCTTTCAGTGGCGCATCATGGCCGACCCCGAGGGCAACGAGTTCGACATCGACGTGCTGCCACCCGGCTGACGGTTACCCCCTGAGGGCGGCGACCGTGCTCACGACGCCGAGCGCGGCCAGGATCAGCCCGGTGATGCGACGTACCAACCCCAGCGGCACTCGCTGAACAAGTCTGGACCCAGCCACCGCGCCGATGGCAACGACCGTCCACAGGCCGAGCACTGCTCCCACGCCGACCCCGATCGGGTCGTGGTATTTGGCCGCCAAGTTGGCGGTCGCGATCTGGGTGATGTCGCCCCACTCCCCGACGAAGATCACGACGAAGCTGACTGAGGCCACCCGGCGAAGCGTGGGTACCGCGATCTCGACCACGTTGCCGGTCTCGTCGAGCCCAGCCTCGTCCTCGTACGACTCCTTGCCGAACAGCAGGAAAGCCGCGCCCGCCAGGAACAGCACGGCCACGATGCCTTGCACCAACCGGTGCGGCAGTAGCGACAGCGCACCACCGGCCGCGACAGCGATGACGACGTGGACGGCGAACGCGGCCGCCGCACCCACCCATACGTACAGGGGCCTGAACCGGCTGCCGAGCACCAGCGAGGCGATCATGCTCTTGTCGGGTAACTCGGCGAGGAAGACCACACCGAAGGCGATCGCGGCGACGGCCAGGCTCATGCCGAGTCTCTCCGGGTGCTGTCAGCCATTGGCCCAAGCCTAGTCGCGGGCCGGCCTGCGGCATGATGAAGCATGAGCGATTCACCGGCTGACCCGCACAAGTCACGCAGCGGTCGGCCTACCGGCGCCGGCTACACCGTGACTATGCGCGTGCTGGCCCCCCACGATCCGACGCTGCTCCCCCGGCTCGCCGAGATTGTCAGCGACGTACGCGGCGTCGTCACCGGCATGGACCTGGTCGATGTGACGACGACGGGCGCGACCGTTGACCTCACGATGCTCGCCCTCGACGAAAGCCACGTCGACGAGGTCGCCGCGGCACTCGAGACGCAGGCCGGCGTCAAGGTCAGGCACACGTCGGACCCGACGTTCCTCTATCACCTCGGCGGCAAGATCCAGGTCACCGCGCGCACCCAACTGCGCACTCGCCAGGACATGTCCATGGCGTACACACCTGGCGTGGCAAGGATTGCCTCGGCAATCGCCGTCCGGCCTGAATCTGCTTGGACGCTCACCGCGAAAGGCACGTCGGTCGCGATCGTGACCGACGGCACCGCGGTCCTCGGATTGGGCAACATCGGTCCCCTCGGCGCGCTGCCGGTCATGGAGGGCAAGTCGCTAATCTTCAAGGAGTTCGGCGGCGTGAACGCCTACCCGCTGTGCCTGAATGCGAAGGGCCCGCAGGCGGTGATCGACGCCACGCTGGCGATCGCGCCCGGGTTCGGTGGCATCAATCTCGAAGACATCGCGGCGCCGGCCTGCTTCCAGGTTGAAACGGAGTTGCAGCGGCAACTCGACATCCCGGTCTTCCATGACGATCAGCACGGCACCGCCGTCGTCGTCTCCGCAGCCATCGTCAACGCTTGCCGCATCACCGGGCGCACATTTCCCGACGTCCGCATCGTGCATGTCGGGTGCGGTGCAGCCGGGACGGCGATCTGTTCCGCGTTGCTCGACGCGGGCGTCAAAGACCTGATCATCTTCGACAAGGACGGCGTACTGATGGAGCGGCCCGAAACGCCGCCGCACCATCGCGAACTCGCGGCCAGGTCGAACCCGCGCGGCATCGCCACCATGGAAGAGGCACTGCGCGACGCTGACGTGTTCATCGGTACCGCGCGCCGGGGTTCGGTCGACCCCGACCTGCTGCTCGCGATGGCCCCGCAGCCGATCGTTTTCGCCCTCTCAAACCCCGAACCGGAACTGTTGCCCGAAGAGGCACGCAAGGACGCGCTGCTCGCAACCGGGCGCTCCGACATGCCCAATCAGATCAATAACGCGCTGTGCTTCCCCGGCTTCTTCCGCGGCGCGCTCGACGCGCGGGCGACGACAGTGACCCTCGCCATGAAGCAGGCTGCGACGCGCGCGATCGCCGACATCGTGACCGACGACCAGCGCGGGCTCGGTGTCATCATCCCGACGATGTTCCAGACGAGGTTGCACCAGGCCGTCGCCCGCGCCGTCAGCGATGCATGGCTATCTGAGCATCCCGACGGCCGCAAGCGCGACATACTCGCCGAACCCGGCGCCGGCTTCGGGATGCCCGACCTGCCGGCACTCATCCCGAGAGACGACCGGGCATCGTGACCGAACCGCGTCCCACCGCACAACCTGTCGACACTCGCGGCCGCCCATTGCGCGACCTGCGCGTCTCTGTCACCGACCGCTGCAACATGCGTTGCCGCTACTGCATGCCGCGCGAGGTTTTCGGCCCGGGATTCGCGTTCCTGCCGCATCCTGAGCTACTGCGCTTCGAGGAGATCGTCCGAGTGGTCGGCGCGTTTGCTCGCGCCGGGGTCAACAAGGTTCGACTGACCGGCGGCGAGCCGCTCTTGCGAGCCGGTCTGACAGATCTGGTCGCGATGATCGCAGCTGTTCCTGGCGTCGACGACATCGCCCTGACCACGAACGGCTCGCTGCTGGCGCGCCACGCCGAGAGTCTGCGAGCCGCTGGGCTCACTCGCATTACCGTCAGCCTCGACACACTCGACGACGGCACGTTCGCGAAGCTCGCCGACACCGAGGTCACTCTTGGTTCGGTGCTCGACGGCATCAAGGCCGCCACTGAAGCCGGGTTCGCCCCGCTCAAGTTGAACGCGGTGATCCGCCGTAACTGGAACGAAGCGGACGTCGAGGGGCTGGCTGCGTACGCTCGCGAGGGCGGTCACACCATGCGCTTCATCGAATACATGGACGTCGGCGACACCAACGGCTGGCGGCTCGACGACGTGGTGCCGGCCGCCGAGATCGTCGACCGCGTCGCCACCGTCTGGCCCCTCAAGCCGATGCCGCCTGGCTATCCGGGCGAGGTCGCGACCCGGTACCGCTATCTCGACGGCTTTGGAGAAGTCGGCGTCATCTCCTCGATCACCCAACCGTTCTGCGGCGCCTGCACGCGCGCCCGGCTGAGCGCGATCGGCGAGGTCTACACCTGCCTGTTCGCCTCGACCGGTCACGACCTGCGAGCGCTGCTCCGGTCGGGCGCCTCAGCAGCCGACCTCGATGCCGCAGTCGCCGGCGTGTGGACCTCCCGTGCCGACCGCTACTCCGAGCTGCGCGCCGCCCACGCCTCGCACGAGGGCCCGCGCAAGGTCGAGATGTCCTACATCGGAGGCTGATCGGTGCCCGCGTGGCCGGTGCGCCGACTGTGAAGATCTAGAGTGTGCCTGTGAGCGACTACCTGGTGTGGATCGATTGCGAGATGACCGGCCTCGACCTGCGCACCGACGCCCTCATCGAGGTCGCGCTGCTGATGACCGACGGCGAATTGAACGTCGTCGGGGACGGCGTCGACGTGGTGATCAAGCCGCCGCAGGAGGCACTCGACACCATGCCCGACGTCGTGCGCGCGATGCATACAGCGTCGGGTCTGCTGGACGAGCTCGGAGCAGGGATCACGCTGGCCGAGGCGGAAGAACAACTGCTCCTCGCGGTACGCCAATACGTGCCCGAGGTACGCAAGGCACCCCTGTGCGGTAACTCGATCGCGACCGACCGCGGCTTCATCGCCCGCGACCTGCCGGTGCTCGACGACCACCTGCACTACCGCATGATCGACGTGTCGAGCATCAAGGAGCTTGCCCGGCGCTGGTACCCGCGGGTCTATTTCGCCAGCCCTGCGAAGAAGGGCGGGCACCGGGCACTAGCCGACATCCAGGAGAGCATCGACGAATTGCGCTATTACAGGGAGGCGCTGTTCGTGCCACAGCCCGGCCCGGACACGGCCACGGCTCGCGGCATTGCCGCCTCGATCGGTGCGGACGAGGCTGCTGTGGCCGACGCGAGCGAGCCGCAGTCTTGATCCGGCTACACTGACCGAGCCGTGGTGGGCGTAGCTCAGCTGGTAGAGCACCGGGTTGTGGTCCCGGGGGTCGCGGGTTCGAGCCCCGTCGCTCACCCCACGAAGACGAGACAGGCAGAGGGCAGCGCATGGGGCGCTGCCCTTCGTCGTTTCTGCAGACGATCATTGGGGGCATGAAGGGTGTGACCCGGTCGCCGGATCGGGAAGGGCAGGGCGCATGAATGTCGTCGAGCGGGGCGTGCGGCGCTTCGATCAGTACCAGCAACGGCATCCGGTGCTGGCGATCCCGATCGCGGTCGTGCAGAAGTACGGCAACGATCAGGCCGGTGGCAAGGCCGTGCTGATCGCCTACTACGGACTGTTCGCGCTCTTTCCGCTGCTGTTGTTGATGGCGACGGTGCTCGGTTTCGTGCTGGCCGGCCATCCCGCCGTCCAGCATCGTCTGCTCTCTAGTGCGCTGGGCAACTTCCCGATTATCGGCACACAACTACAGAGCGACACGCACGCACTGAAAGGCAGCGTGCTTGCTGTCGTTGTCGGTTCGCTCGGCACGATCTATGGCGCGCAAGGTCTTGGACAGTCGGCCGTCAACGCCATGAACACGATCTGGAACGTGCCCTTCAAGTCATGGCCGAACTTCTTCGGGCGCCGGCTGCGTGGCTACTTTTGGCTTGCTGTGCTTGGGCTTGCGACCGTTGGAACAACGACATTGGCCGGCTTCGGTACAACGTGGCTGCACGGGCCACTCGCCTGGTTCTGGACGACAGGTGTCTCGTCGATCGTCAACCTCGGGTTGTTCTTTATCGTCTTCAAAGTGCTAACGAGTGAGCGGGTCGGGTGGCCCGACATCTGGGTCGGCGTCGTGCTGGCGACTGTGTTCTGGGAAGTGCTGCAGACCGTCGGCGGGTACTACGTGCGGAACTCATTGGCTCATGCCAACGCCACTTACGGCTTCTTTGCGATCGTCATCGGTTTGCTCTCGTGGCTGTTCGTCGCCGCGCAACTGACGCTGTATGCCGCCGAGATCAATGTCGTTCGCAAACACCATCTGTGGCCGCGGTCGCTCACCCAACCCCCGCTGACCCAAGCCGACCGGGCGATGTTCGTGCGGCTGGCGATGATGGAAGAACGCCGACCCGAGGTGAAGGTCAGCGTCTCGTTCACAACAGACGCCGACCGGCAGCCACTCGACGAGGGGTTGGAGGTGGATGCGGCTGACGCGGCCGACGCCGCTGAGCCGGTCGAGCCGGCCGACCCACTAGGCCGTTCGGCCTAACGAACAGGGGTCTTCCGTACCGCCGTTTGGGCTAAAGCTTTGGCGGCGTGTGGTCGAACTACATGGATGTAACTCGCCACTCGGGCGGTTAGGGAGGGAGCCCCATGAACGCTCACGACTCGATCAGGTTGCCGGAGGCCGCTACCCGCCCCGAGCACCCTCTGATGAAGGCCATGCGCCGCGGACTGCCGATCACCTTGCTCGTCGATCTCATCGACCCAAACGGACCGCGCTCACACGAAATGTTCGAGCGTGAAGGCAGAAGGTCGGACGCCGATGTGCTGGTGATCCCGGAAGTCGCGCGCGCTCACACGGCCTGATCTTGGTCCGGTCTGAACGTTCGGGCTTCGCTGGTAGGCTCGTCGCTCACGCGCCGCTAGCTCAATTGGCAGAGCAGCAGACTCTTAATCTGCGGGTTCGGGGTTCAAGTCCCTGGCGGCGCACCACGTCTGACCTGGCCTTTTGCAATTTCTGGGCCGCCTGTCCAGCGCGTATCGTAGGCCGAAATCGGGCAAATGCGTGCAAGAAGTGAGCGCGGCTGCACGCATCGAACCCCCGCCCCGGAATCCGCGGGTGCGAGTTAG
>DASRZB010000231.1:0-11563 GCA_035653855.1 Acidothermaceae bacterium
GCGCACTCCTTCTGGCACCCCACATCGCACTGTTGCGCGATGTCGCCGGGCGCCGATCCTCGGTTCTTCGCGGACGCCGGTCGGCGGACGCGCCTGACGCCCTGGTCGCCGTGACACCTCGACGTGTGGTCGAAGGCACCGAGTGGCGGCCGACCCTGCGCCCCTGGAACGGAGTCGGGCCGGTGGTGAGGACGTGCGATGTAAGTCAGGCGAGCCTGACCTCGGTGGTCAGTCTACGCGAGCGTCGCGGAGCGTGACCAATCACGGCCGTCCACAGGCCGTGGTCTGCATGCACTATCTCTCGCGGACAGCCCTGGCGGCCCCGGCGATCGACCAGGGTCAAGTCATGAGGAAGTGGATCGTTTCTTGGCTGGTCGTCCTAGGTACCTCGCTGGTAGGCGTCGGTTCTGGCGTCACCGCAGCCGCCCAAATGCCCAGCGCCGAGGCTCGGCTTCATCCCCCGCTGCCGGTGCCACTGACTGTCCTTCGCTTATTCGCGCCGCCCCTTCATCCCTGGGCGGCCGGCAACCGCGGCGTCGACCTGGCCGCCCATGCCGGCGAGAGGGTGTCCGCCGCGACGGCCGGTCTCGTGATCTATGCCGGAATGCTCGCGGGTCGCGGCGTCATCTCCATCCGCGACGGCAGCCTGCGCACCACCTACGAGCCGGTCGATCCCGTGGTCCATTACGGCGACAGCGTGGTGGCCGGGCAACTCATCGGGTACGTGTCCACTGCAGCCGACGCGTGCGGGCCGCCCGGCACCTGCTTGCATTGGGGCGCGCTGCAATCCGACGTATACGTCGATCCGATGGGTCTGCTGCGCGCGCCGAGGGTCAGGCTGCTGCCGATCTGGAGTGGCTAGGCAGGCCCGGCAGCTGGGGAGACGGTGCAGCTAGGCGGATTGTTCGGCGAGCTTGGCGCGCAATTGGAGAACCGCCTTCGTGTGCATCTGACAAATGCGACTCTCCGTGACGCCCAATACCTGGCCGATCTCAGCGAGCGTGAGTCCCTCGTAGTAGTACAACGTCACGACGATCTTCTCGCGCTCTGGCAGCGTGTTGATCGCGCGAGACAGCAGGTACTTGGTTTCCTCGGTCTCGAAGACCTCAACCGGATCTTCGGCCCGGGTGTCTTCGAGGGTGTCGACGAGTGAGAGCTTGTCGCCGCGCTCGCCGCCCACGTTCAGTAACTCGTCGAGCGCGATCACGTTGACGAAGGAGACCTGGCTGAAGATGGTGTGCAGCTCGTCGAGAGTGATGCCGAGCTCGCCGGCAACCTCAGACTCGGTCGGGGTGCGGTGCAACTTCGCCTCGAGCGCGGCGTAGGCCTTCTCGACCTCGCGGGCCTTGTAACGCACCGACCGCGGGATCCAGTCGATCGCGCGCAGCTCGTCGATGATCGCGCCCTTGATCCGGCTGATCGCGTAAGTCTCGAACTTGATGGCCCGCTCGAGGTCGAACTTCTCGATCGCGTCGATGAGCCCGAAGATGCCGTACGAGACGAGGTCGGCCTGCTCGATATTGGGCGGCAACCCCACGCCGACCCGGCCCGCGACGTACTTGACGAGCGGTGAGTAGTGCAGGATCAGCCGCTCGCGAAGTCGGCTCTCGCCGCTCGCCTTGAACTCCACCCACAGTTCGCGCAGGGCCGCTTCGGCGTTCTGCTTCGCAACGGCGGGGTCTTCCTCAGGTGGGGCGGCTAGCACGCCCGAGCGCTCAGGCTCTGGGGTGCGCGCGGTCATAAGTAGCCCTCAGTCGCTCGACGGAAACATGCGTATAGACCTGTGTTGTTGCGAGCGTAGCGTGACCAAGTATCTCCTGAACGGTTCTTAGGTCAGCGCCACCCTCAAGAAGATGGGTCGCCGCGCTGTGTCGAAGACCGTGCGGGCCGATGTCCGGGGCGTCCGCAACTAATGCGATCCGGGCATGCACCATTCGACGAACGGCACGCTGGTCGAGGCGACGACCACGCGCGCCAAGGAAGAGCGCCAGCCCGCTGTCGGCGGTCGCCAGCGTTGGTCGGCCGACCAGGTGCCACCGTTCAACGGCCTTGACAGCAGGGACACCGAGGGGAACGGTCCGCTGCTTGTTGCCCTTGCCAAGCACTCGGACCACGTGGCGAGCCTGATCAATGTCGTCGATATCGAGGCCAACCAGCTCACCGACCCGGATACCGGTGGCATAGAGAAGTTCCAGCACCGCGTCGTCGCGCAGCTGTTCGGGGCTAACCTCGCCAGGCGGTTCTTGGATCGGGGGTTCGAGCAAGGCAACTGCTTGGGCTTGAGACAGAACACCCGGCAAAAGCCGTTGGGCCTTGGGGGTCGCAAGGATCAATCCGGGATTGGGCGTGAGCCAGCCGCGTCGAGCGCAGAATGCGCTAAACACTCGGGCGGACGCCGCGTGCCTAGCGATCGTTGTTCTCGCCTTGCCGGTGGTGGTCAGCTTGGCCAGCCAGCTGCGTAAGACCCCAATGTCCAGATCGGCCACACGCGATCTGCCCATTCGGTCCGCATGGTCTAGCAAACTCCCGATGTCGGCGGTATATGCCCTGATCGTGTGCTCGGACAGTCCGCGCTCCAGCCGGAGGTGCTGCACGAACGCAGCAAGAACATCGGGCGCGTCAGGTGGCTCGGGACCTCCAGCGAGCGCGGCATGTTCGTCGACCCCCACCTGCGCACCCATGTCTGCACCGTCGCTGGCCACAGCCGCGCGGTCAAGTACCAAGAGCCGGACGCGCCGAAGGTGACGGGTTAACCGTCGCGCCGCAGCCGCCAGCCGGCGTCGACCCGTTCGACGAAACCGCGTGCAGCGAGGCCGCCAAGGCATCGCAGGACTTGCTGAGGCGCGATCCCTGCGGTCACCGCGATGCTCGCCGGGCCAACCGCTCGCCGGACGGGCACGGATTCGAGCACCCGCCTCGACACGTCATCGAGGTCGTCGCGCGGGTCGGCCGGCATCATCAGCTGCGGAGCAAGATCTGAGCCCATCAATCCCACCAGGTCGATCACGTCGGCGACGCTCGTGACGCACATGACATCCGGCTCGCGCAACAGCTGGTTGGTGCCCTTCGACATCGTCGAGGTGATTGGCCCGGGCACCGCCATGAGGTGCCGGTCAAGTTCGCGAGCTCGGTTCGCAGTGCTCAGGGCGCCGCTGCGAATCGCCGCCTCGACAACGACGGTCCCGAGCGTCAACGCTGCGATCACCCGGTTGCGAATCAGGAAGCGATAGCGCATCGGCGCGCACCCCGGTGGCCACTCGCTCACCACCAGTCCTGTCTGCGCGATCCGGTCGATGAGGGCCGCGTGCCCTCGCGGGTAGGCAACATCCACCCCGCAAGCGAGTACCGCAACGGTCGGTCCGTCTCCTGCGAGCGCGCCTCGATGCGCGGCGCCGTCGATGCCGAAGGCACCGCCCGACACGACAGTCCACCTCCGCTCTGCGAGGCCGATGCCGAACTCGCTCGCCACGTAATCGCCGTATGCAGTTGACGCCCGCGCGCCGACAACGGCGACTGACCGCTGGCACGCGACCCGAAGATCGAGCGGCCCGCGAACCCACAGTCCGAGCGGCACAGCTGCGTCACGACGGCCTAGCCGCACCAGATCGTCGACCTGGTCAGGCCACTCGTCGTCGCCGGGGACCACAAAGCGCGCACCGACCAATGCCCCCGCGGCGAGATCGCGGTCGGGCCGAGCGACGTCGAGACGGGCGCGCAGGTTCACCAGCCCTTGGTGGCTAAGCGTGCCTGCGCGCAGCCGTTGCACGGTCGCAACCGCGCCGAGGTCGTCGATGGCCTTTGCCAGTGCAACGTCGCCGGGCTCCCCGATGCGGCCGAGGAGCAGTCGAGCGATCCGGTCATCGTCGTCGCCCGACCTCGCGGAAGTGTACGAACCGGTCACGGCTGGCTGCACCGAGTCGTCGTTCATGCGGCCACACCCGTGCGCAGGTAGAGCGCCTCGTCGATGTCGTCGGCGGTCGGTCGAGTGCGGTCAGCGAGGTCGGCGAGCGTCCACGCGACCCGCAGCACGCGATCGAGGCCGCGCGCTGACAGCCGGCCAGCATCAAGTGCGCGCTCTGCTGCGGCCAGCGCGGTGCGGGCAGGTGCCCACCTGTCGCGCAGTTCCCGGCCGGGCACGTCGCTGTTCGTGCGCCACGGACTACCGCCCAGGCGTTCGGTCGCTCTCGACCTCGCGACCAGGACCCGGGCCGCGACCGTCGAACTGTGCTCGACGTGAGCGCGGTCGGCCATCAACTCGGTGCGGCTGACCGGATCCATCCGCACCTGAAGGTCGACCCGGTCAAGCAGCGGGCCGGACAGCCGGTTGAGGTATCGCCGTCGGATCAACGATGTGCAGGTACATGAGCCTGTCGTCGCGCTCGACGTCGCACATCCGCACGGGTTCGCGGCGAGCACGAGCAGGAAACGCGCCGGGTAGCGGGCGATGCCTCCAGACCGCGCGATCGTCACATGTCCTGATTCGAGTGGCTGCCGCAAAGCATCGAGCACGCCGGAGGCGAATTCTGGCGCCTCGTCCAAGAACAGCACCCCGTGGTGGGCCAGCGATGCGACACCCGGGCGCGCCATCCCGCTACCGCCTCCGACCAACGCCGCGACCGACGTCGTGTGGTGTGGATCGCGAAACGGCGGCCGCGTCACCAGCGGACAGTCGCCCGGTAACACGCCCGCAATTGAGTGCACTGCGGTGACCTCGAGTGCAGCAGCGCGGTCGAGTTCGGGCAACAACCCTGGCAAGCGCGCAGCAAGCATCGTCTTGCCGGTGCCCGGATCGCCGAGCAGTAGCGCGTGATGGCCACCGGCCGCTGCGACCTCAACCGCCCGGCGTCCCGAGGGTTGACCGAGAACGTCGGACAGATCCAGCTCTACATCAAAGTGCTCGCGAGTGGGCATTGGCTTTTCGCGCAATTCGCGGGTGACCATCCCATCGACGGACACCTCAGGGGCCTGGCCGCTGCGCAGCGCAGCGACCAGTTCGCGCAGCGACGCCACCGGCCAGACGTCGAGGCCAGGCACCAACCCGGCTTCGGCCGCATTCGCCGACGGCACCACGACACGGATGAATCCGGCGGCAGCCGCGGCCATCGCCGCGGGCAACACCCCACGGATCGGGCGAACGCGACCGTCGAGACCGAGTTCACCGAAGAACACCACACGTTCGAGCGCCTGCATCGGTAACCCACCAGCCGCCGACAACACCGCAACCGCCATGGAGATGTCGAACCCGCTGCCGTGCTTGGGCAAGGTTGCCGGCGATAACCCGAGCGTGATGCGGCGTTGAGGCCACGGCTCCCCCGAGTTCAGAACCGCGGCACGTACCCGGTCGCGAGACTCCGAGAGCGCAGCGTCGGGTAACCCGATGATCGTCAAGCCCGGCAACCCGGGTGCGAGATCTGCTTCGACCTCGACGACCGTGCCTTGCACGCCAGCGAGGGCAACCGACCAGGCCCGCGCTAGCGCCATCAGAACGCCGCCATCAGAACGCGCCCCGGAGGTGCTCGACCGACGTTACGCCGGACAGGGGCCGCAAGACCGAGACGACGTCGAAGCGCACCTCGGCGTAGCGGGCGTACTCCTGCGCGGCTGCCGTCACCTCGCCGGTGCGCTGGTCGGCGAGCCACCGCACAGCGAGTCGGCGCAAACGGGCGGCTTTCGCGGGCGTGACCGCATCGAGCGGCGTGCCGAATCCAACCCCGCGTCGCGTCTTGACCTCGCACATCACCAGCACATCGCCATCGAGCGCGACGATGTCGACCTCGCCTTCACGACACCGCCAGTTGCGAGCGACAATCGTCAGGCCGGCCGCAACTAGGTGCGCCGCGGCAACCTCCTCGCCGTACCGCCCCAGACCACCTCGATCACTCGCACCAGCCTTCACACGCGCGACGTCAGAACTGCGGATCACGCCCACCACCTCCAGTGCGAACTCTGGTGGCGAACGCATGCCGACGCAGCCCCTGCACAGACGGCTGTGCATGGGCAAAGCAGCAGCGAGATGTTGTGGACGACGCACACATGCGTCAGCGAGCCGGTCCTAGGACTCGGGAACCTGCAGGTCGCTCTTCGCGAGCTCTTCGACGTTGACGTCCTTGAACGTGACGACCTTGACGTTCTTCACGAATCGCGCTGGTCGGTACATGTCCCACACCCAAGCGTCGGACATGCTCACCTCGAAGAACACCTCACCACCGGCGTTACGGACGTCAAGCACGTATTCGTTGGTGAGGTAGAACCGGCGCTCGGTCTCGATGACGTACTTGAACAGCCCCACGACGTCGCGGTACTCCCGATAGAGCTGGAGCTCCATATCGGTCTCGTAGTTCTCGAGGTCTTCCGCGCTCATCGAAGCTCCGCCGCTAGTTCCACTCCATCATTGTCGCCCAGATCGACCAAGCGCGGCGCCCCGCGGCCACAATCGGCGTCCACCCTTCTGACGTTGATGAATGACCGCCGGTGCTCCGCACACGGTCCGTGCTCGGCGAGCGCCTCCTGATGCTCTGGCGTGATGTAGCCCTTGTGGTCGGCGAAGCCGTAAGCCGGAAAATCGTCGTGCATGGCGACCATCAGCCGGTCTCGCGTCACCTTGGCAATCACCGAGGCCGCCGCGATGCAGGCGGCGACCCGATCGCCCTTCCAGACGCCCAGCCCGCGGGCGCCGAAGCCGGCGACGGCGAACCCGTCGGTGAGGACATAAGCCGGGCGGACGCCGAGGGCGGCCACCGCGCGCCGCATCCCCTCGATGTTGGCCTTGTGCAGTCCGATGCGATCAACGTCAGGCGCGGGGATCACCACCGCCGTCCAGGCCAGCGCCCTCGCGACGACCTGCGCGTACACCCGTTCACGAGCGGCAGGGGTGAGGAGCTTGGAGTCGGCGAGACCTGGCACCTGGCCGCGGCGCTCGTTCGAAAGGATCACGGCGCCGACCACAAGCGGGCCGGCACATGCCCCACGGCCAGCCTCGTCAGCGCCCGCAACCGGCACGAGCCCAGCTTTGGCGAGGCTGCGCTCGAAGGCGTACAGGTTCCCCATCGCAGGAACCTTACGTCGTGTCGGAGGCCAAACCGCTATCTGGGCACACGGTCTCGGGGTACCGGGTCTCGGGGTACCGGGTCTTGGGGAACGGTGTCTCGGGGCATGATGGCTCGCCTCGACGCTGTCAGCGTCGGCGTCGGCGTCGGCGTCTTAGCCGGATCGCGCCGAGCGGCAGGACAGCCGCCAGGCCGATCGCCGACGGCAAGGCGGAGGTCGTGATGTTCGACACCGCCGACGCGTTGGTACTCGAGAGCGCGCCATACGACGCCGGGATCTCAAGGCGATGAAGCCGCGAGAACGGCCACACGATCACGAACGCCCGCCCGATCACCTTGTTGATCGGGATGGTCCCGCCCCCAGGCAATCCGGTATGCGAGCGCGAGTCCGCAGAGTCGTTGCGATGGTCGCCTTCGACCCACAGCCGCCCCGGCGGCACCACGATGTCGAAAGGCAACGTGCGGTTGTCGCTCCCCGGATACAGGTAGTGCTCCTGGAGCGCGACGCCGTTGACGGTGATTTGGCCCTGGGTGTTGCAGCAGACGACGTGGTCGCCCGGAACCCCGATGACCCGCTTGATGAAGTCTTGCTCGCCAGACGGCGCGAAGCCGAGGTAGCTGCCGATCTTGCTGAACTCGCGCAAGACCGGGTTGTGAGGTTGCGTGATGCTGCCTTCCGGCGTCCACGAGTCGACGCCGCTGAACACGACGATCTGGCCTCGCTGGACGTGCCCCACCTTGTAGGACAACCGGTTGACGATGACCCGGTCGCCCTTGAGCAGGGTGTTCTCCATCGACCCCGAGGGGATGAAGAACGCCTGGAATAAGAAGCTGTGAACACCAACGGCGATGGCCGCCGCGATGACCAGAAGGACGACCGCCTCGACCCAAAACGGTCGAGTTGGTTTCGCACTCTTCGCGGGCTTGACGCTTTCGGCGGCCAGCGTCTCCGGGGCGTCAGGATCGGCCGCGCCCGTCAGTCCAACGACGCCAGCCGACCCAGGTGCGCCAAGAGTGTCGTCCACACCCGGAATGTCGGCCACTGCAACGTTGCCCTTAACTGCTTTCGGCGGCTTCGGGGCCTTTGGCTGCTTGGGTGTCTTGCCGGGCTTGGGCTTGCGGTGCGCGCCAGGTGGCCTTGGCTGGGTTCGCCGCTCGACGGTGAGGTCGACATCGGAGCCCGTCGCCGGTACCACTGTTGAGAGCGCCGGAGCGATCGACTGCTCAGGGGCGGTGAGGTCGATACCGACCGGCTCGTCGACCACAGGATCTGGGCGGGGAGGTTGTGAGTGGCCGGCGTCGCGAGACGTCAGCGCGCCGGGGTGGTGTCGCGCTTCTCGCGGATCTTGGCCTTCTTGCCCCGAAGCTCGCGCAGGTAGTACAGCTTCGCCCGACGAACGTCACCGCGAGTCACGACCTCGATCTTGTCGAGCACCGGCGTGTGTACCGGGAAGGTGCGCTCGACCCCGACCCCGAAGCTGACCTTGCGGACCGTGAACGTCTCGCGCACGCCGTTGCCCTGCCTGCGGATCACGACGCCCTGGAAGACCTGGACACGCGACCGGGTGCCCTCAACGACGCGGACGTGCACCTTCAGGGTGTCGCCGGGCCGGAAATCGGGGACGTCCGAGCGCAACGAGGCGGCGTCGAGTGAGTCCAAGGTGTGCATGGCGATGTCGTCCTGCCTGATGGGGGCCGGTCAGTGGTGTGCGTGCCCGGCCGGGGCGCTTGTGATCATGACTGCGATCAAGACGAGCCAGCTTCGGGCAACCGCCCTAGTCTGCCACAGGTCCTCGATGCGACCGAATCGTCTCCTCGATCACCGCCGCGTCCCGGTCGGAGACCATGTCCGGTTCGAGAGTGGCGAGCAGGTCGGGCCGCCGCTCCGCCGTCCGCTGCAGTGCCTGGTCACGCCGCCAGCGGGCGATGTCGGCATGGTTCCCGGAGGTGAGAACGGCCGGCACATCGAGGCCGCGCCAGCTGGGTGGCTTCGTGTAGGCCGGACCTTCGAGCAATCCGGCCACGTGCGACTCGTCGACCAGCGAGTCGGCATTGCCAACGACCCCGGGCAACAACCGAACGACCGCTTCCAGGACGACGAGGGCAGCCGCCTCTCCCCCGCCCAAGACGTAGTCGCCGATCGAAAGCTCGTCGACTCGCATCCGTCGCCGCGCATCGTCGACCACGCGGTAGTCGATGCCCTCGTAGCGCCCACACGCGAACGCCAACCAGGGTTCCTGTGCGTACGCCTGTGCGCGGGCTTGGGTGAACGGCACCCCCGCCGGCGTCGGCACGATCAACAACGGCAGCACATCGGCGTCCGCAGTGATGGCGTCGAGGGCCTCACCCACTACATCGGTGCCTCGGCCCACGACTGCGTCGAGGGCCTCACCCCAAGGCTCCGGGCGCATGACCATACCGGGGCCGCCGCCATAGGGCGTGTCGTCGACGCTGCGATGGACGCCGCCCGCGAAGGCTCGAAGATCATGCAATCGGACGTCGAGCAGGCCGCGCTCGCGTGCCTTGCCAACGAGCGAGAGCGTGAGGGGCGAGAGGTAGTCCGGGAAGATCGTGACGATGTCGACGCGCATCGCGTCAGTCCGCATCGATGGCGTCGGGATCGAGCAATCCGGGGAGCGGCTCGACGACGAGCGTGCCTGCGTCGAGGTCGACGACCGGGACGAGTTCGGCAACGAACGGCACGAGAACCTCGACCCCGTCGACACGCGAGATCGCCAGGACATCTTGGGCCGGCAGGTGCAGGACTTCGGTGACTGTGCCGACCTCGACGCCTGCCGGCGTCAGTGCCCGCAACCCCACGAGGTGGTGGTCGAAGTACTCGTCGGGCTCAGTCGCTCGGTCCGCCTCATCGACGTCGATGACCAGCACTGTGCCGCGCAGCGCCTCGGCAGCGGTGCGGTCATCGGTACCGGCGAACCGCACGAGCAGGCGCCCCGAATGCCAGCGGGAACCGACAATCGTCAGCGGCCCGCGTTCAGGTGGGTCGGTGGCGATGATGTTGCCAACCGCAAAACGCCCGTCGGGGTCGTCGGTTCGAACCTCGACGCCGACCTGACCCTGGATCCCGTGCGCCCGGCCGATGCGTCCGATGACGAGTTGCATGGTGATCGAAGCCCGCGATCTCAGCCGGAGTTCACGGTGAGACGACCGGCGCTCAGCGGCCGCCGTCGACGTCGACGAGGTCGACGCGGACCGACGTGCCGCCGAGCGCGGACATCACGGTGCGCAGCGCCCTAGCCGTGCGACCCATCCGGCCGATGACCTTGCCGAGATCCTCAGGGTGAACACGCACCTCAAGCACCTTGCCGCGGCGTTGTTCGCGGGCGCGCACCTCGACGTCGTCGGGGTGCTGCACGATCCCTTTGACCAGGTGTTCGAGCGCCTCTTCGAGGACCTCGGTATCAGCGGTCGGCACGATCAGCTCTCGTCTGCGTCGGCGGCGGGGGCCTCAGCGTCACCAGGCTCAGCGTCACCAGGCTCGGTCTCAGCAGGCTCGGCCGCAGCAGCCTCGGGTACCGAAGCGTCGGCGACTTCCTCGGCGACAGATGCCACGGCGCGTGGTGACTCCTCGCCGCCGCTCTCGACGGCCGTGATGGCCTCGATCCCGCCGTTTGCTTCCTCAGCTTCGACCGCAACCGCGGCCGCGTCGGAGGATTCGGGCGAACTCGGATCGGCCGTCTTCTTGGCCGGTGCCTTGCGCGACTTCGGCGTGGTGGCGTCAGCCGTCGGCGCGGTGCCGGCGCCTTCCTTAGCGGCCACCTCGAAGGCGATTCTCTTGTCCGCCTTGGGCTTCGCGACCAACATCGGCGGCGGCGCGGGCAGGCCCTTGAACTTCTGCCAGTCGCCACTCACCTTGAGGATCGCGGTCACGGCCTCGGTCGGCTGCGCGCCGACGCTAAGCCAGTAGGCAGCGCGGTCGACCTTCACCTCGATGAAGGACGGGTCCTCCTTCGGGTGGTACTTGCCGATCTCCTCGATCGCCCGGCCGTCGCGCTTGGTGCGCGAGTCGGCGACGACGATCCGGTAGTAAGGCGCGCGCATCTTGCCCAGGCGCATGAGCTTGATCTTGACTGCCACGGGACTCGGGTACTCCAGCTCTTCTGACAGGGTGAGTCGGCGCTCGACGTGGTGGGGACCCGGTCGCGACGTCTCGGGACACGATCGGCGAAGGGTAGAGGGCCCGCGCCGAACGGTGTTCGACCCGCCATTCTGCCAGACCGCGCCCTGAAGCACACATCGAGCGCCCACCGCCTATGACCGGTGCCCGCGACCAGCGCAGGCAACCGAGCGGTGCCAGGCTGTGTCTTTACCGGTGTGGGTGTCTTGACCGGTGTGGAGGCAGCTGTGAACCAAGCCGACGAAGACGACTTCCGAGCCTTCGTTGTCGGCCGCTCAGCGGCGCTGCTCAATTTTGCCCACCTGCTGACCGGCGACCGGCAACTCGCCGAGGATGTCGTCCAGACAGCGCTGTCGAAGACCGCCCTCGCGTGGTCACG
>DASRZB010000232.1:0-5734 GCA_035653855.1 Acidothermaceae bacterium
GGAACAAGCGCTCGCGGACGGGGCTGATTTGTTGGTGATCGGCCGCCAAATTACGGGTGCCGCTGACCCCGGTGCCGCTGCTGCCTCACTGGCCGCGGCGTTGCGTCGACAGCTTCGAAGTTAGGGCCGCGTTGCCCGACACCGCTCGTTGTCGCTAGGTTGCGAACTCGTCGGAGCAAAAACATCGCGTCGACTCCATTCGGTCCACTCCGGCCTCGCGCCGCCGCCCGTTCGAGGTGACCTTCGTGGCACTCCCGATCCTGACGCCCGAGCAGCGCGCCGATGCACTCGCGAAAGCTGCAGTCGCGCGGCAGCGTCGCGCCGAGATCAAGGCACGCTTGAAGCATTCCGGAGAATCTCTCGGCGCCGTCCTCGATCTAGGTGTTCGCGACGACGTCGTCGGCAAGATGCGCGTGACCGCACTCCTCGAATCGTTGCCAGGCGTCGGCAAGGTGCGGGCTGCTCAAATCATGGAGCGGCTCGGGATCGCGTCGACCAGGCGGGTGCGGGGGCTAGGCACCAAGCAACGCGCCGCGCTTGTCGCGGAGTTCGGTGGCGGACGTTCCTGAGCCGGCTCGCCTCACGGTGCTGTCCGGTCCTTCTGGTGTCGGCAAGGGCACCGTGGTGGCCGCACTCGCCCGTCGCGTCCCCGAGCTTTGGGTCTCGGTATCGGTCACGACGCGATTTCCCCGACCCGGTGAGATCGACGGAGTGAACTATCGCTTCGTCGACGACGCGCGTTTTGACGCGATGATCGCCGCTGGCGAATTTCTCGAATACGCGACGTACGGCAAACACCGATACGGGACGCCGCGCAAGCCTGTCGAGGAGAAGCTGGCCGCCGGTGTGCCCGCCCTGTTGGAGATCGACCTGCAGGGAGCACGACAAGTGCGGGCGGTGATGCCTGACGTTTTCTGCGTGTTCTTGACGCCACCCTCGTGGGAGGAGCTGGTGCGCCGTCTCACTGGTCGCGGCACCGAATCACCCGAAATCGCAGCTGCCCGGCTTGAGAGGGCACGGCTGGAGCTGGCCGCCGAGCCCGAGTTCGATGCCGTGGTGGTCAACGCGTCCGTTCAGCAAGCATCTGACGAACTGGTAAAGTTGCTCAATCTGCGCCCGTAAGGCGCATCCTGCTGTTGATCTGAACAGCCTTCCGAACGAAGGGCATCGCGTGTCAGGCATTGTCGCCAGTCCCGAGGGCATCACCAATCCGCCTATCGATGACTTGCTCGAGATCGCCGACTCCAAGTACGCCCTGGTCATCTACTCGGCGAAGCGCGCCCGGCAGATCAACGCGTACTACTCCCAGCTCGGTGAGGGCCTGCTCGAGTACGTCGGGCCGCTCGTCGAGACGCACCCGCACGAGAAGCCGCTCTCCGTCGCCTTGCGCGAAATCAACGGCCGGCTGTTGACCGCCGAGCCGGTCGAGGCCTGACGCCGGCGGGTGCGATGACTCCCGCATCCTCGCCTCGCGAGTCCGCAAATAACGCGGATCGGCCTCGCATCGTGCTTGGTGTGACCGGGGGGATCGCGGCCTACAAGGCCTGCGAAGTCGTGCGGCTGCTGACCGAAGGGCACTACGACGTGACGGTCGTGCCTACGCAGGCCGCACTGCAATTCGTTGGCGCGCCGACATGGGCTGCACTGTCGGGCAATCGCGTCCGCGTCGATCTTTTCGACGACGTGCACGAAGTCGCGCACGTGCGCCTTGGCCAACAGGCCGATCTGGTCCTGGTGGTCCCGGCTACCGCTGACGTGCTGGCCCGCGCAACTCACGGTCTCGCCGACGACCTGCTGACCAACGTGTTGCTGACGGCGCGCGGCCCCGTGGTGTTTGCCCCTGCCATGCATACCGAGATGTGGAATCACCCAGCCACCGCCGCCAACGTCGCCACGCTGAGGTCGCGCGGCGCCATTGTGATCGAGCCTGCGGTGGGCCGGCTGACCGGCCCCGACTCAGGTGTCGGCCGGCTGCCGGAACCCGCCGAAATCGCCGAGGTAGCCCGCCGAGTGCTCCGCCGCGGTCGTGACGGGCTGCGACCCGACCTGGTCGGGCGTCGAGTAGTGGTGTCGGCCGGCGGCACCAGGGAAGCACTCGATCCGGTGCGCTTTCTCGGCAACCGCAGTTCGGGCCGCCAGGGCTACGCGCTCGCGATGACGGCGGTGGCGCGCGGCGCGGAGGTCACCCTGGTCTCGGCCAACGTCGCGCTGGCCGATCCAGCCGGAGCCAAGGTCGTGCGAGTCGGCTCCGCCGACGAACTGCGCAGCGCCGTGCTCGAGGCAGCTGCCGATGCCGACGCGGTCGTGATGGCTGCGGCCGTGGCCGACTTCCGCCCGGTCACCGTCTCGGCGTCCAAGATCAAGAAGTCCGACGCCGACCCGCCGGCGATGGAGCTCACCCGCAATGCCGATGTGCTCGCCGAACTCGGCCGGCCGGATCGCGCCGGCCGGGCCACTCAGGTCATCGTCGGGTTCGCGGCCGAAACGGATGACGCGCTGGCCAACGGACGCACAAAGCTGGCGAGCAAGGGCGCTGATCTCTTGGTGGTCAATGAGGTTGGTCCTACAAAGGGGTTCGACGCGGCAGAGAATGCGGCGACGATTCTTGGCGCTGACGGCACCGCGGTCGATGTTCCTGCCGGACCCAAGGCGGGCCTCGCCGATGTCGTCTGGGATCTCGTGGCTGCTCGTCTTTCGCAGGTGTCCTAGACTCTGGCGTCATTGACACCCGCGTGTAGTGCGAGTCAATCTGTCGACCAAGGGAGCGCCGTGTCGCGCCGCTTATTCACGTCCGAGTCCGTCACCGAGGGTCACCCGGACAAGATCGCCGACCAGATCAGCGACGGCATTCTCGACGCCCTGCTCAAGGACGACCCGAAGAGCCGGGTGGCGGTCGAGACGCTGATCACGACCGGCCAGGTACACGTCGCCGGTGAGGTGACCACTGAGGCCTGGGCCGACATCCCCGCGATCGTGCGCGAGGTCATCCTCGGTATCGGGTACGACTCGTCGAAGAAGGGTTTCGACGGTGCGTCGTGCGGCGTGTCCGTGTCGATCGGCTCCCAGTCGCCTGACATCGCGCAAGGTGTCGACGAGGGTTACGAGCGTCGCCGCGGTGAAGGTGTCGATGACCTCGATCGGCAGGGTGCCGGCGACCAGGGGCTGATGTTCGGCTACGCCTGTGACGACACCCCCGAGCTGATGCCGCTACCGATCGCGTTGGCCCACCGGCTGGCCCGCCGGTTGTCGCAAGTTCGCAAGGACGGCGTCGTGCCGTATCTGCGCCCCGACGGCAAGACCCAGGTGACGATCGAGTACGACGGCGACAAGCCGGTGCGGCTCGACACCGTCGTGGTCTCCAGTCAGCATGCCGCCGACATCGACATCGACACCTTGCTCGCTCCAGACATCGCCGAGTTCGTGGTGGCGCCGGAGATGGCCGACCTTGGCATTGACACCGGCAGTCACCGTCTGCTGGTGAACCCGACTGGCCGATTCGAAATCGGCGGCCCGATGGGCGACGCCGGCCTGACCGGCCGCAAGATCATCGTCGACACCTATGGCGGCATGGCCCGCCACGGCGGCGGTGCGTTCTCCGGCAAAGACCCCTCCAAGGTCGACCGCTCCGCGGCCTACGCGATGCGCTGGGTCGCCAAGAACGTCGTCGCAGCTGGGCTCGCGAGTCGCTGTGAGGTGCAGGTGGCCTACGCGATCGGCAAGGCGAACCCGGTCGGTCTCTTCGTCGAGACCTTCGGCACCGGCCTCGTGCCAGACGAGCTGATCCAAGAAGCCGTCGTTTCGGTCTTCGACCTGCGGCCCGGGGCGATCATCCGAGACCTCGACCTGCTGCGGCCGATCTACCGGCAGACCGCCGCTTACGGGCATTTCGGCCGGCCCGAGCTCGACTTCACGTGGGAGTCGACCAGCCGTGCAGACGCACTGCGCGCCGCGGTCGGTCGCTGATTCACCGGTGCGATGCATGGCCGCGGTGATCCACAGCCGCACTTTCGATCCGCGCGGGGTCACTACCTTCTGGTAGGACTGCCAGCGCAATGACAAAGCGCAGCATGACCTCCGGCACGCCGTCCAAAATCCGGACGGCTGGAGGCCGAACTCCCGGCGTCCGTTCCGCTGGGATCCGGGTGCCGGCCGACGTCGCGCCTGTTGCCCGGATCGCTGTCGAGCTCTCCCTACCGCACCTCGACCGGCCCTTCGACTATCTGGTGACCGAGCAACTCGCGGCGTCAGCAGTCCCCGGAAGCCGGGTCCGGGTTCGCTTCGCTGGAAGGCTCGTTGACGGCTTCGTGCTCGACCGACTCTGCGAGACCGAGCACACCGGCCCCCTCGCGTTCGTCGCGCGGTCGGTGTCTCCCGAGGTGGTGCTGACACCTGAGATTGCTCGCCTCGCTCGGGCGACCGCCGACCATTGGGCTGGGACCCTTGCCGACGTCCTGCGTCTTGCGGTGCCACCCCGGCACGCGCAGGCCGAGGCGCGCGCGCTGCCAACCGCGCCGGGGTTGCTCTCGCCAACGGATGACGTCTGCGGGTGGGCGCGCTACGGCTCGGGTCGGCAGTTCCTGACCGCGCTGCGCGACGGGCGGTCCCCTCGTGCCGTGTGGCCCGCGCTGCCTGGTCCCACCTGGCCGGCCGAGATTGCTGAGCTCGTGGCGACCACGATCGCGAGCGGGCGGAGTGCAGTGGTCGTCGTTCCCGATCGGCGTGACGTGACTCGAGTCGACACCGCACTGCAGGCGAGGCTCGGGCCCGACCGCCACGTCGTTCTGACCGCTGATCTTGGCCCTGCGGAGCGTTACCGGCGCTTCCTGCTGGCTAGCCGGGGAGTAGTCGGTGCGGTCGTCGGTACCCGCGCTGCCGCATTCGCGCCGGTGCACAACCTCGGCCTCGTCGTCATCTGGGACGACGGTGACGACCTGCACGCGGAGCCGCGGGCGCCGTACCCGCACGTGCGAGAGGTGCTAGTGCTGCGCGCACACCTCGCGAACGCAGCGGCCGTCATCGGTGGGCACGTCGTCACGGCAGAAGCGGCCCGACTGGTTGCCACCGGATGGGCGAAGCTGCTCGCACCGAGCCGCGTCGAAGTGCGGGCGAGCGCACCGGTCGTGCGACCCGGCGACGATCCGGCTGCGGCGCGGCAGCCTTCGGCCGGAGGTCGGTTGCCGACGCTCGCGTGGGAGGCGGCGCACGCCGCGCTGGACAGTCTGCGCCCTGTTCTGATTCAGGTTCCACGTCGCGGCTACTTGCCGGCGCTGTCGTGTGACAGCTGCCGGACACCCCTTCGGTGTCCGTTCTGCGCTGGCCCGCTGGCCACGACCGCCGCGGGGAGCGCACCAATCTGCCGGTGGTGTGGGCGGATCGCGGCTGGCTGGGAGTGTCCCGAATGCGGCAGCCACCGCTATCGGGCGACCGTCGTCGGCGCGCGGCGTACTGCCGAAGAACTTGGTCGATCCTTTCCCGGCGTGGTAGTCGCAACGTCGGCCCAGGGCCAGGTGCTCGATACCGTGCCAGCTGCTCCGGCCCTGGTGATCTCGACACCTGGTGCTGAGCCAGTGGCCGAGGGCGGTTACGGCGCGGCGCTGCTGCTCGATGGCTGGGCGCTGCTGCAGCGAGCCGACCTGCGCGCCGGCGAGGAAGCACTGCGGCGTTGGCTGAACGCGGCCGCACTCGTTCGCCCTGCTGCCGACGGTGGACGCGTCGTTGTACTCGGCGACAGCTC
>DASRZB010000233.1:0-20652 GCA_035653855.1 Acidothermaceae bacterium
TCTGGAAGGGCTCCATTTCCTTCGGTCTGGTCAGTATCGCGGTCAAGCTGTATTCCGCCACCGAGGAGAAGGACGTCGCGTTCCACCAGGTTCATCGTGAGGACGGCGGCCGGGTGCGCTACAAGCGGGTCTGCTCGATCTGCGGCGAGGAGGTGCCCTACAACGACATCGCCAAAGGCTACGAGCTGCCGGACGGCGACGTCGTGGTGCTGACCGACGACGACCTGGCCGAGCTGCCCCTCACCACCAGTCGCGAGATCGACGTCCTGCAGTTCGTGCCCCTCGAGCAGGTCGACCCGATCTACTTCAACAAGAGCTACTACCTCGAGCCCGACCCCCGTGCCGCGAAGGCCTATGTGCTGCTGCGCGACACGCTGGAGAAGTCCGGTCGGGTCGCGGTGGTCAAGGTCGCCCTGCGCCGTCGCGAGGCACTTGCGACGCTGCGCGTGCGGAGCGGAGTGATCACGCTCGAGACCATGTTGTGGCCGGACGAGATTCGCAACCCCGAGTTCGGCTTCCTCGACGAGGACGTCGACGTGCGGCCCGCGGAGATCGCGATGGCGAGCGGGCTCGTCGAGTCATTGTCGGGCGACTTCAACCCGGCCGACTACGCCGACCAGTACCGTGCCGCACTCGAGTCGGTCGTCGAGGCGAAAATTGAAGGTCGCGATCTGGTGCCGGCACCGGATACGACCGAGTCGGAGGCGTCGGGCACGGTCGTCGACCTGGTGGCAGCACTGCAGGCCAGCATCGCGGCGGTGAAGGCTTCCAAGGAGGGCGGCGGCGTCGCGGCGAAGGCCGCGGCCCCGGCTGGTGCCAAGAAGGCTGCGGTCAAGAAGCTTCCGTCCAAGGCCGCGCCCGCGACGAAGGCGGTCGCCGCTCGGGTGGGCAGCACGAAGGTCGCCGCAAAATCTACTGCTGCGAAAACGGCCACGAAGGCGCCGGCCGCAGCCGCCAGGCGGGCCGCCGCGGAGCGCAAGCCCGCGCGGGCCCGCCGTTCGGCCTAACGCTGACGTAAACGGCGGCGCATTCGGCGCTTAAGCATCACGGTCGCTGCGCCGACTTCTGGCGTAAGAGGAAGGCGCACCAGCGTCGTCTCGTGGGAATTTGGATTTGGAGCCCGCCGTGACCGTCAGCGACCACCTCGACATTGTCGCGGCGTTGCGTGAGGTCCCGGGGGTCGCCGACGCCGATGTTGAACCCGATGGTGAAGGCGACGGACTCGGACTGCTCCGGCTCGGATTGGCGCCGGGCGTCGACGAAGTTGAGGTTGCCAGCGCGGTCGGGCGTCTGCTGCGCGAGCGATTCGGCCTGGGCGTTGACGCGGATCGGGTCCAGCTCGTCGAGGACATGCAAGCGGACGTCGAAGACGCGGCCATCGAAGCCGACGAGCCGCACGACACCGACCGCTTCCGGCCAGCAATCAGGCGCATGCACATCATTTCGTCGGGACTCCAGGTCGCCGCCGAAGTCACCCTGTCGATCTCAGGTTCGGCGGCACGGTCAGCGGCAGAGACCTCAGCTGTCGGCCGCGCCGAGGGGACCGCGACCCAAAGCGGTGTCCAGCGTGCCGTCGCCACCGCCACCCTGCGCGCTGTGGAGGAATTGCTCGGTGGCAGAGCACGATTCGAGCTTGACCTTGTTGAACTCACGCCGACCGGGCGCGATCGCGCCGTCCTGGTCGCCCTCACGATGCTCAGCACGACCGGCAGCGAGAAGCTCACCGGGGTCGCCGGCGTTCGCGAAGACGTCCGTCAGGCCGCGATCCGGGCCACCCTCGACGCGCTGAACCGCCGTGTCGAACACATGGTCGGCTAGTACCCGCACCCGTACCCGGCGCCACCACCTTCCGCCGTCCGACCATTGAAGTCCTACGCACGTAAGAGCGAGCGCTGGACTTCAGCGCTCCCGCGCAAGCCGCGCCGTCGTCCTCTGCGCAAACTCACCGGCTGGCTGCGTCGCAAGCAGGACTCGTAGCGTCGTATTCTGGCGGGCTGCCTTGAACGTGAGAGGAGCACCCATGGACGTCGTTCCCGCTGTGACCGAGCGAATCCGCAACGGCCAAGAGGAACAAGACGCGGCCTGGATCTACGGTCCGCCGACTACGAGCGGAACAGTCAACGTTGTCGAGTACGACCCGCAGTGGCCGCAGCTTTTCAACCGAGAACAGCAGCGTATTAAGCGAATCCTGGGTGATACGGCGCTGTCTGTCGACCACGTGGGGTCGACGTCCGTACCCGGTCTGGCCGCGAAGCCGATCATCGACATCGACCTCGTCGTGCCGAACTCAGCGGACGAGTCGACCTACGTTCCACAACTCGAAGCGGCCGGCTACCTGCTGATCATCCGCGAACCCGACTGGCATGAACACAGGTGCCTGAAGGGTCCTGACACGAACGTCAATTTGCACGTCTTTTCGCCTGGCAGCCCGGAAACTCAGCGCCACGCGGTGTTTCGCGACTGGCTGCGGACGCACCCCGAGGATCGGGAGCTGTACGCCCGCACCAAGCTCGACCTCGCCAGTCAGGAGTGGACGGACACGCGCGGTTACACGCAGGCGAAGGATGATGTCATCGACGCGATCTATCAGCGCGCGTTCGGCGTCGCCTGACAGCTACCTGTTTAGGATCACCGTCATGCATGAAGTCAAAGGCGTCATCGCGCGCACCAAGGGCGCGCCAGTCGAGCTCACGACGATCCTCGTTCCGGCGCCCGGGCCCGGCGAGGCGCTGGTCAAGGTGCAGTCGTGCGGCGTGTGCCATACCGACCTGCACTACCGCGAGGGCGGCATCAACGACGACTTCCCGTTCCTGCTCGGGCACGAGGCGGCGGGTGTCGTCGAGGCTGTCGGTGACGACGTCCGCGATCTGGCTGTTGGTGATTTCGTGATCCTGAACTGGCGCGCGGTGTGCGGCAACTGCCGGGCCTGCCTGCGCGGCCGCCCCTGGTACTGCTTCAACACGCACAACGCCACCCAAAAGATGACGCTCGCCGACGGCACGCCGCTGTCGCCCGCCCTCGGCATCGGCGCCTTCGTCGAGAAGACGCTGGTGGCCGCGGGTCAATGCACAAGAGTCGATCGGACGGCGAGAGCAGCCGCAGTCGGATTACTCGGCTGTGGGGTGATGGCGGGCATCGGCGCCGCGGTCAATACAGGTGGCGTGAGTCGCGGCGACACTGTCGCGGTGTTCGGGTGCGGCGGCGTCGGTAACGCCGCGATCGCCGGCGCCAAGTTGGCGGGAGCCCGCACGATCATCGGGGTTGACGTCGACGCGCGGAAGCTTGACTGGGCGCGGGAGTTCGGCGCGACGCACGTCATCAACTCGACCGAGACAGAACCCGTTGAGGCGATTCGCGCGCTCACCGACGGCGTCGGGGTCGACGTCGCCATCGAGGCAGTCGGGCGTCCGGAGACCTACATGCAGGCGTTCTACGCGCGTGATCTCGCGGGCACGGTCGTGTTGGTGGGCGTTCCGCGACCGGAGATGCGCCTCGACCTGCCGCTGCTCGACGTGTTCGGTCGCGGTGGGTCACTGAAGTCGTCCTGGTACGGAGACTGCTTGCCGTCGCGAGACTTCCCGGTGCTGGTCGACCTCTACCAACAAGGCCGGCTCGACCTCGACGCGTTCGTGTCGGAGATCATCGGCATTGGCGACATCGAGGCTGCCTTCGACAAGATGCATCGCGGAGAGGTCCTGCGCTCGGTGGTCGAGTTCTAAGCAGGCGTGGTAGACCGGGTTGGTGGAGATTGCCGACGCTTGGCCGGGACGGTTGCTCTCGACGTCCCGCGGCCAGGTCTTCGTCCGTCGGTTTGACGGCGGCATCGGTCTCGACGCGCCGGGCCGCCCGCCGATCCTGTTCGTGCACGGGCTTGGCGGTGAGTCCCTCGATTGGGTCGACGTCGCCGTCCAGCTCAAGGATTCGTTCGACTGCTCAGCACTCGACCTGCCCGGCTTCGCACACTCCCCGCTGCCACCCGGCAAAGACCTCTCACTCGACGGCCTCGCCGGCACGGTCGCCGAGGTGGCGCGAACGTTCGGCGGGCCGGTGCACCTCGTGGGTGTCTCCCTTGGCGGCGCCATCGCGGTGCGGGTATCCGCTGAACGCCCGGAGCTGGTCGCGTCGCTCACGCTGGTCGCGCCCGCGCTGCCCAATCTGGGTCCAAAGCCCGGCAGTGCGCAACTACTGATCGCCCTCGCGCCCGTAGTGGGCCCCGCCATCGTGCGCACGATCATCAAGGCCGACCCCGAGTGGATGGCCAAACGCATCTACGCGCTGTGCTACGGCAACCCGCGCGCGGTCAGCCCGGGGCGGCACGCCCGCGAACTCGCGACGCTGCGCCAGCGGGCGAGTCTCGAATACAGCCCGTACGTGTACCGCGAAGCCCTGCGCACAACGGTGATGTCCTACCTCGACCGGGGACCGCGCCGGCTGTGGCAGCAAGCGGCACTTGTCGCCGTCCCGACTCTTGTCATTTCTGGCGGACGCGACCGGCTCGTGTCGCGGCGGGTTGCGGCACGGGCGAAGCGCGCGTTCCAGGACGTCGAGTTGCTGCTGTTGCCGAAAGCCGGTCACGTCGCCCACCTCGAGGACCCAACGGCCGTAGCGGCCGCCATGCGCGGGTTCCTCTCGCGACCGGACCTGACGCGGGGAATGCCCGAGCGCCGTGGGACCGTTGTGGAGGTCGGGCCAACCACGCCCCCGCCCGTAGTCTCACCGCACGGCTGATCCCCGCTGATGGAGTCGAAAGTGTCCCTTCCCCCGCTGGTCGAACCTGCGCAGAGCCTGACCGTCGAAGAGGTCCGGCGTTATTCGCGGCACCTGATCATTCCCGACGTCGCGATGGCTGGGCAGAAGCGGCTGAAGAACTCGCGGGTGCTGGCGATCGGCGCGGGTGGTCTCGGATCCCCGACGCTGATGTACCTCGCCGCGGCCGGTGTCGGCACCCTTGGAGTCGTCGACTACGACACGGTCGACGAGTCGAACCTGCAGCGCCAGATCATCCACGGGCAGAGCGATATTGGCCGCTCGAAAGCGCAGTCGGCGCGCGACTCGATCCACGAGATCAACCCACTCGTCAAGGTCGTGTTGCACGAGGAGCGGCTCGACAACGACAACGTGTTCGAGATCTTCAGCCAGTACGACCTGATTGTCGACGGCACTGACAACTTCGCGACGCGCTACCTGGTCAACGACGCGTGCGTCCTGCTCGGCAAGCCCTACGTGTGGGGCTCGATCTACCGCTTCGACGGGCAAGCATCGGTGTTCTGGGCCGAGAACGGTCCGTGCTACCGGTGCCTCTACCCGGAGCCGCCGCCGCCCGGCATGGTGCCGTCGTGCGCCGAGGGTGGCGTACTCGGAGTGCTCTGCGCGTCGATCGGCTCCATCCAGGCGACCGAGGCGATCAAGCTGCTAACCGGTGTCGGCGAGTCGCTGATCGGCCGGCTGATGATCTACGACGCCCTGGAGATGTCTTACCGCACGGTCAAGATCCGCAAGGATCCCGAGTGCCCTATCTGTGGCAAGAACCCGACCATCACCGAGCTGATCGACTACGAGACCTTCTGCGGTGCTGTCTCCGACGAGGCGATGCAGGCAGCTCAGGGCTCGACGATCGTGCCGCGTGAGCTCAAGAAGTGGATCGACGACGGGGAGAACATCTTCCTGGTCGACGTGCGCGAGCCGGCCGAGTTCGAAATCGTCTCGATCCCGGGCGCAACGCTCATTCCCAAGGGCGAGTTCCTGAACGGGTCGGCGCTCGAGCGGATGCCCCAGGACAAGCGCATCGTCTTGTACTGCAAGTCGGGCATGCGCTCGGCCGAGGCACTGGCGATCGTCAAGGGCGCCGGATTCGCCGATGCGGTGCACGTGGGCAGCGGCGTCGTCGGCTGGGTGAATCAGGTCGACCCAAGCTTGCCCTCGTACTAACTTTCCCTTCGTGGCACAGCGTTCTTCAAAGGGATCTTTCGACCCGGACGTCGAGGTGCCGGCGTTCGCGCAACGCGTGCTGGACCTCGTCGACGCGATACCTGCGGGCAAGGTGCTGGCGTATGGAGACATCGCCGAGTACCTCGGTGAAGGCGGCCCGCGCCAGGTCGGTTCGGTGATGTCGACCTGGGGCGGCGCGGTGCCCTGGCACCGGGTGGTTCACGCCGATGGCACGCCGGCGCCCAGCCACGACGGCGAGGTGCTGCGGCTGTTGCGTGCCGATGTCACACCGATGCGTGGCGACCGCGTCGACATGCGCCAAGCCCGCTGGAACCCCGACTCCTGACAGACGTCGGCGAGGTTCGCCGTGCCGCCCGGTTCCGCACCCGCCGTCCCGCCCCGGTTTCGCACCCGCTCCGCGCCTGCCGTCCGCAACCGAAAACCGACTTCGCATCCCTGGTGGTTGTTCAGGGCGGTGTTTTGAGAGGTTTGGGCAACCACTCGGGATGCGAAGTCGGAGATGAGATCCCGGCGCAGCTGAGCTCTCCGCGGTGTCAGCGTTTCGTGGTGTGATGCGCTGGTGTCTTCGGTGTCTTCGACGAGCGGGACGGCGGGAGGGCGGCGTCCGCGTCGGCCCGCTGACGTGCCGCGCGTGGTGCGGGCCCCCGCGCGGCCGGTGGTTCCACCGGTTCTCGACGAGGCGCAGCGGCGCGCAATCGAACATCGGGGCGGCCCGGTTCTCGTGCTGGCCGGGCCGGGCACCGGCAAGACCACCACGATCGTCGAAGCGGTCGTGCAGCGCGTCGAAGCCGGCGAGATCACGCCCGACCAGGCCCTCGTCCTGACCTTCAGCCGCAGAGCTGCCGCCGAGCTTCGCGAACGGATCGCCGCGCGTCTCGACCGAACCATTCGCGAGCCGATCGCCCGCACTTTCCACTCCTACGCGTTCGGTCTGCTGCGTGCGAACGCGGCTCGTCGCGGTGAGCCGGCGCCGCGGCTGTTGTCGGGGCCCGAACAAGACCTCGTCGTTCGCGAACTGCTCGAGGGCGACGTTGACGAAGGCGGCACACAGTGGCCAGCGCGCTTGCATCCCGCTCTGCTCACCCGCGGCTTTGCCCAGGAGCTGCGCGACTTCGTCCAACGCGCAGTCGAACGCGGAATCACCCCACGCGAACTTGCGCAACTCGGCCGTCGCGACAAGCGAGACGACTGGGTGGCAGCCGCGAAGTTCGCCGAGCAGTACGCACAAGTGTCGGCGTTGCGCGAGGCCGCGTCCTACGACCCCGCTGAGTTGATCCGGGCGGCCGCCGGGTTGTTGAGGGCAGATCCCCTTGTGCTGCAAGAGATTCGGGCTGCTCACGAGTTCGTGGTCGTCGACGAATACCAAGACACCGACCCCGCCCAGGAAGAGCTGCTGTCCCTGCTAGTCGGCAGCCGTGACCTGCTAGCCGTTGGGGATCCGGACCAGTCGATCTACGGATTTCGCGGGGCCGATCTCGAAGGCGTCCGCCGATTCCCCGACCGCTTTCGGGCGGCCGACGGGTCACCGCCCACGGTCGTGGAGCTCGACGTGAGCAGGCGCTCGGGCGACCAGTTGCTAGCCGCGTCGCGCCGGGTCGCGCAGCGGTTGTCCGGGTCGCCCGCGCATCGCCGTTTGCGACCCGCTGCCGGGCTCGACCCCGGCACCGCAGAGGTACACGTCTTCGCGACTACCAGCGCCGAAGCGTCCTACATCGCGCAGCGATTGCGCGAGATGCACCTGCTGCATGACGTGCCTTGGTCGCGAATGGCGGTCCTCGTGCGCAGTGGTGCGCCACTTCCGATGCTGCGCCGCTCGCTGCAGTCCGCCGGTGTGCCGGTTGCCGCGCATGCAGAAGAACAGCCCCTGGTCGACGTCCCGATCGTGCACGCGCTGTTGCGGATTCTCGCCGTCGTCACTGGGCGCCTCCACTTCAACGGGCCGCAGGGAGTCGAGCTCGCGGCGGAGCTGGTCACCGGACCGCTCGGGCGGGCCGACCCGCTGGCCCTACGCCGGTTGCGGCAGGACTTAAGACGTCTCGAACTCACCGCAGGTGGCGGCCGCGCATCTGGCGCCTTGCTCACCGAGGCGCTGGTTACGCCAGCCGAGCTCGTCACGATCGACGTTCGCGTTGCCGCGCCGGCCCAACGTGTTGCCGACGCGCTCGCGGCGGGCCGGGCCGCGGCAGCAAACCCGGCGGCAACAGCCGAGGTAGTGCTCTGGGCGATCTGGCAGGCGGCGGGCGTGGTGACCCGGCTCAGTTCGCTCGCGCTGTCCGGCGCTTCGGGGTCTGCCGCCGCCGACCGCGATCTCGACGCAGTGGTCGCACTCTTCGACGTGGCCGCCCGATTCGCCGACCGGTTGCCGAAAGCCGGGCCTGACGTGTTCCTCGACCATCTGCTCGGCCAGCAGATCCCGGGCGACACCTTGGCCCCGCAAGCGCCGAGCGCTGAGGGTGTGCGGCTGATGACAGCACATGCCGCCAAGGGCCTCGAGTGGGACGTCGTCGCCGTGGCTGGTGTGCAAGAAGGCGTCTGGCCCGACCTGCGCGGGCGCGGGTCGCTGCTCGGATCACAGCAGCTCGTCGATGTCCTTGCGGCCGGCGATGACTCGGGCGCGACCAGCGCCTTACAGGCGGTGGCCGCCCGCCTTGCCGAGGAGCGGCGGCTTTTCTACGTCGCCGTCACCAGGGCTCGCCTGCACCTGCTGGCGACCGCGGTTCGCAGTGACGACCAGCAGCCGTCGCGGTTCCTCGACGAACTCGTAACGAGCGAGCGCGACGAGCGACCGCTGACGAGGGTTCCGCGCGGGCTCGACCTCCCGTCGGTAGTGGCGGAGTTGCGCGCCGTCGTGACGAGTCCAGGTTCGGACACCAATGAAGCAGCCGGACGACGAAGAGCTGCCGCGGCTGCGCAGCTCGCGCGACTCGCGGCGGCGGGAGTGCCGGGTGCCGATCCGCTCGACTGGTACGGGCTCGCGCCGCTGTCCGACGAGCGTCAACTCGTCGACGATGGCGAACTCGTCAAGCTGTCGCCGTCCCGCCTCGAAGCATTTGCCCGTTGCCCTTTGCGTTGGCTGCTCGAATCGTCGGGCGGCACGAGCGGCGATTCGACGTCGCAGGGCATCGGCACGTTGGTTCATGCGCTCGCGCAGCAGGTCGCCGACGAAGGTGTGCCTGCTGCCGACCTCGCCGTGCAGCTGCAAGAGCGATTGGCGAGCGCGATCAAGCGGGTCGATTTGGGCTCCGGCTGGTTCGCCGTCAGGCAGCGCGAGCGCGCTGCGGAGATGGTGCGAAAGCTCGCCGAGTGGCTGCGCACGAATACGCGCGTTTTTGTCGCCGCTGAGCAGGACTTCGAGGTCACTATCGGCCGCGCGGTATTGAAGGGTCAGGTTGACCGCCTGGAACGCGACGACGAGGGGCGGTTGTTCGTCGTCGACCTGAAGACCGGTAAACACGCGCCGACAAGGGTCGAGCTCGACACTCATGCACAGCTCGGTTCGTATCAGGTCGCGGTTGAGGTAGGGGCGTTCGATGAGGTCGCGGCGGGGGTCCGTGAGTCCGGCGGCGCGGCACTCGTGCAAGTTGGCACCAGCACGGTGAAGGCAGCCATCAACGGTCAGTTGCCGCTATCAGAAAGCGGTGACCCCGGCTGGGCGCTGGAGATGATCGAGCGATCGGCGCGCGGCATGGCGGGCAGCGTCTTCGCGGCCATCGACAACGATATGTGCCGGTCGTGTCCGGTGCGCACGTCGTGCCCCGTGCGCGACGAGGGTCGGCAGGTGACTGCGTGACGCGCTACACCGCAACCGACATTGCGCACGCCCTCGAGCAAGATGCGCCAACCGACGAGCAGGCCGCCGTCATCGAGTCGACCGCGCAGTCGTGCCTCGTCGTCGCAGGCGCCGGGTCCGGCAAGACCGAAACCATGGCCGGCCGCGTTGTGTGGTTGGTGGCCAACGGCCTCGTGCGACCAGACCAGGTGCTCGGGCTGACCTTCACCCGCAAGGCGGCCGCCGAACTCGCGGCCCGCGTTCGCCGACGCCTCGGCCAGCTCGCCGCACACGGGCTGGTCGATGCCGAAGTCATCAGCGCCGCCGATCCGACGATCTCGACGTACGACGCGTACGCCGGCCGGATCGTCGCCGAGAACGCGCTGCGCATCGGACGTGAGCCCAGCCAGCGGCTGATCCCGCAAACCGTCGCGTGGCAGTACGCGCGCCGAGTGGTCGACGCCTACGACGGGCCGATGAACGAGGTGCTGGTCTCGCCCATGACGGTGACCAACGACGTCCGCGCTCTCGCCGAGGGTCTCGCGCAACACCGCGTCACGAGCGACCAGCTGCGCGAATATTGCGCAGGCCTGCACGCCGTGCTCACGGCGCTGCCGAAGGCGGCGAACCAACGAACCACGAAGGACTTCCACGACGACATCGCCGGGGTAGCCAGGGCACTCGCTGCGCGATGTCAGCTGCTGCCGATCGTGGCCGCTTACGACGAGGCGAAGCGCCGCCGTGAATGCCTTGACTTCGCCGATCAGATGGCACTGGCCGCCGACCTCGCCGAGCAGTTCCCCGAGGTCGCGGCGACCGAGCGATCGACCTACCGCGCGGTGCTCCTCGACGAATATCAAGACACCAGCCACGCTCAACTCGTCTTCTTGCGCGCGCTGTTCGGCGCCTTCCACGGCCGGCTCGACATCGCGCCGTTGCTCACCGCCGTCGGCGACCCGTCGCAGGCGATCTACGGCTGGCGTGGCGCAAGCCAAGGCACGCTGGTGGCATTTCCAAACCAGTTCCCGGACGCCGACAAGCCGGCGTCCGTACTCACGCTGAGCACCAGTTTTCGCAATGACCGCAACGTTCTTGCCGTTGCGAACGCGATTGCAGAGCCGCTGCGGGACGGCCGCGTCTCGACGCCAGAACTTCGTGCGCGCGGTACGGCGGTTGACGGCGTGGTGCGCTGCGGCCTCTACCCGACGGTCGATGACGAGGCGCAGGCCGTCGGTAATCAGGTGTTGGCTCTATGGCGAGGCGACCAAGACAAGCGCGAGGTCGGTGCACCAACCAAGAGCATCGCCGTGCTGGTGAGAGCGTGGCGACAGTTGCCGCGCATCGAGGCCGCGCTGCGCGCACGTGGGGTGCCGATCGAGATCGTCGGCGTTGGCGGCCTGTTACTCGAGCCCGAAGTCGTCGATGTGGTGGCTACGTTGCGGGTGATGGTCGACCCCGCACGTGGTGATGCGCTGATGCGGCTGCTCACGGGCGCGCGCTGGCGCATCGGCGGTCGAGATCTGGCCGCTCTGGGCGCGTGGGCACGTCACTTGGCGCGGACGCCAGCACCTGCCGGCTTGAGTGCGGACGACGATGCAGCACGTGTCGACCTCGTCGTGACTGTCGACCTTGCGGCGGCGGAGGCCGCTGCGGTCGAACCCGATCCCGACGACGTCGATGACCGCAGCATCATCGATGCGCTCGACGCGTTGCCCGCGCCGGGTCGGTTCGAGCCGTTGGGTCTGTCGGCGACTGCGCATGCGCGGTTGTTCAAGCTGGCCCTGGAGTTGCGCGCGCTGCGATCGCGACTCGGGCAGCCGCTTCCAGATCTGGTTGCGGACGTGATCGCGACGATCGGTCTCGACGTCGAGGTGCTCGCCCGCGGTGGCGACCTGAGCGCGTCGCGCGCCAATCTCGATCGTTTGATCGATGTTGCTGCGGAGTTTGCCGCTGGTGGCGACGACGTCAGTGTCGCCGCGTTTCTTGACTACCTCGACGCTGCCGCCGTCGAAGAGCGTGGGCTCGACCGTCCCGACGAACCGGAGTCGGCGCTGCCCGAACTGCGTCAAGGTGGCGACATCCGTCGCGATCGCGTGCAACTGCTCACTGTTCATGCTTCTAAAGGACTCGAGTGGGACGTCGTGTGCGTGCCCGGTCTTGTCGAGAACCTGTTTCCTGGTGTGCGACCCGCCGACGTCAGAGGTTGGCTGACGCAGCGTGGGTCGTTGCCGTGGCCGCTGCGCGGTGATCGCGACGGGCTCCCCGTCGCCGAACTCGATGGCCACGTCGACCAGCTCGAAGCTGTCGAGGCGATCAAGCGCTTCGCTGACTCGGCGAAAGCCCATCTCCTGCGCGAAGAACGCCGGCTCGCCTACGTCGCCGTCACCCGAGCGCGCAGCATGGTGATCTGCACTGGGTACCGATGGGATGACAGGAAGAAGCCGCGCGAGGCCGGTGAATTCCTCGCCGCCGTGCACGAGGTGTGCGAGACCGGTCGCGGTGAGGTCGACTGCTGGACAGAGCTGCCTCCAGACGGCACACCGAACCCGATGCATGAGCTCGGGCCAGCCACTGCGAGCTGGCCGCTCGACCCGTTGGCAGCGCGACGGCCGGCCGTCGAAGCCGCGGCCGAGCTGGTCGAGTTGATGGCTGTCGAGCTCGGCACACTCGATGGGGCGATCGCCCTGACGACGGCGACCGACGAGTGGAGTCGCGACGTCGAGGTGCTGCTCGCCGAACGTGCGGCACGCACGCAGCGGGCCAGGCTCGACGTCGAACTGCCGAGGCAGCTCTCGGTGAGCCAGCTCGTCACGTTGCGCCGCGACCCAGACGAGCTTGCGCGCCAGCTCCGCCGCCCGCTGCCGGCCGCGCCTGCGCCGCTCGCCCGCAGAGGCACCGCGTTCCACCTGTGGCTCGAGCAGCGGTTCTCTTCACCGCGCTTGCTCGACCTCGATGAGGTGCCTGGCTCGGCCGATGCTGATGCCGCACCTGATGCCGACCTCGCACAGCTACAACGGTCGTTTCTTGCCACGGCGTGGGCCAATCGCGACCCGGTCGAGGTGGAGGTGCCATTCGAACTCGTCATCGACGACATCGTCGTGCGCGGCCGTATGGACGCCGTGTTCCGCGACACTGACGGCGGGTTCACCGTCGTCGACTGGAAAACCGGACGCCGACCAGCTGGTGACGATGCGCGCGCCGCCGCTATCCAACTCGCGGCCTACCGGTTGGCGTGGGCCGATCTGACCGGCACCGACCTTGCCAATGTCCGCGCCGTGTTCTGCTACCTGCGCGACGGTGAAACGGTCGCGCCCAGTGATCTGCTCGACCGCGAAGGCCTAGTCGTTCTGCTCCGCTCGGTCCCCGCCTAGAGTCATCCCATGAGCGAGCACCCCGCTTCGGCGGTTGATGATGCGCGGCGCGACGGCGTCCGGGCCTTCCTCGAGGCGCACAAGGACGAGTTCGTCGCGCAGCTGTCGGATTGGATTCGCATTCCGTCGGTATGGACCGACCCCGAGCGACGACGCGACGTCGAGCGCTCCGCGGAGTGGTTTGCCGACGCCGCACGAGCGACTGGCTTTCCGACCGTCGAGATCTGGTCGGCCAGCGATGGCGCGCCCGCCGTGTTCGCGGAATGGCGCAGTGAGAACCCGAACGCGCCGACGGTCGTGGTCTACGGCCACCATGACGTGCAACCCGTCGATCCGATCGAGTCGTGGAGCTTCGCGCCGTTCGAGCCGGCGGTCGTCCCGGGGCCGGACGGCGATCGGTTGCTCGGTCGAGGCGCATCCGACGACAAGGGGATGGTGCTCTACCACCTGTTCGCATTGCGGGCGAACCTTGCGGCGAGCGGGGGCACCAGCCCGCCCGTCCATCTGAAGTTGCTCATCGAGGGGGAGGAAGAATCCGGCTCGCCGGCCTTCCCGGATCTGCTTCGCGAGAAGCGTGATCGCCTTGGCTGCGACGTCATCGTCGTGAGTGACAACGGCCTCTACGCCCCTGGCGTGATCACCACCTGTGTGCGGATGCGCGGCCTGACCGACTGTCAGATCGACCTGCACGGGCCGGACGTCGATCTGCATTCCGGCTCGTTCGGCGGATCGGTGCCGAACCCCTTGACCGCGATGGCGCACCTGCTTGCGGGGCTGCACGACGAGAACAACCACGTCACGCTCGACGGGTTCTACGACGACGTGGCGCCGCTCACGGACGTCGAGCGCGACCTCATTGCGCGCCTGCCGTTCGACGAGGCGCAGTGGCTCGAGACGGCCGAGAGTCGCGCGACATTCGGCGAGGCCGGCTACCGCACGCTCGAGCGCATCTGGGCGAGGCCGACATGTGAGATTCACGGCGTCTGGGGTGGCTACATGGGCCCCGGCCACAAGACGATCGTGCCGACCGACGCGCACGCCAAGGTGTCGTTTCGGCTCGTGGCCAATCAGCGACCACTCGACGTCCAGGCTGCGCTGCGCGCCTACGTAGCGGCGAACGTCCCTGACGGCATCACCGCGAACGTCGAGTTCTTCGGCGACGGCGTTCGACCCTATCTGGTGCCCATCGACGACCCGGCGGTGCAAGCGTTGGTGCGCGCTCTTGGCCGGGCCTACGACGACGACGTGCTGTTCACCGGCGAAGGTGGATCCGGACCAGAAGCCGATATCGCTGAGATTCTGCAAGCCCCGCTCATATTTTTGGGTGCAGGTCTACCGACCGACCGCGTCCACGCGCCTGATGAGCACGCGGTCATTTCGGTGCTCCTCAAGGGCGCCGAAACGGCGGCCTACCTGTGGGACGAACTCGCCGCGCTTCCTTCGGTATGACCCGGCAGCCGCCACCACTAGGCCGTTCCGGCATCGACCGTGCAGCACATTTGCGACCGGACGACGAGTGGCTGGCGCGCGCGTGGGCCAATCCGTCGTCGCGCGTCATCGTCGTCGATGCGGGTCGTGCGCTGGTCGAGCACGATGCACTGGTCGCGTTGCGGCCCGCCGATTCCCCAGGGGGCGAGCGCTATTTCCTCGGTGTAGCAGCGCCTTCGGATGTTGAGGCGGCCATCGGAGTGTTCGCGGTGGCCGCGCCGTTGCCCGACCCCCCGCCGTCCGGCATGAAAGCCGCAAACTTGCGGGAGGTCGGCGCCGACCTGTCGGATGCTGACGCAGGCCTGTTCGCGCATGCGGCGGCGCTTCAGCAGTGGCATGCACGTCACGTGCGGTGCCCGTTGTGCGGCGCGGAAACGGTCGTTGCGCTGGCCGGGCACGTCCGTCGTTGCGTCAATGACGGCAGCGAGCACTATCCACGCACCGACCCGGCCGTAATCATGCTGGTGACCGATGGCGACGACCGGTGCTTGCTTGGTCGGCAGCCGAGTTGGCCCGAAGGTCGGATGTCGACCCTCGCTGGGTATGTCGAGGCGGGCGAGACGCTTGAGCACGCCGTTATCCGCGAAGTGTTCGAAGAGGTGGGTGTTCGGGTCGGCGATGTGGGTTACGTCGCGAGTCAGCCGTGGCCGTTCCCGTCGAGCTTGATGCTGGCGTTCACAGCGAAGGCCACGACCACGGTGCTGACGATCGACGACGACGAGATTGCTGAGGCGCGTTGGTTTACCCGCGACGAGTTGCGGATCGCGGTCACCGGCGGTTCGCTACGGCTGCCGATGGGCGCGTCCGTCGCGTTCTATCTCATCGACGGCTGGTTCGGCGGCGACCTTGCGCGCCTTGTTCACTGACGGTTCAGGTAGCCCCGAGCTGCGCGACAACGGCCGACAGCCGCGGGTTCGTCAACGTGCTGCCGTCGGGAAACAGCACCGTTGGAACGGTCTGGTTACCGCGGTTGATCCCCATCACAAACTCAGCGGCACCCGGGGTCTCCTCGATGTTGACCTCGGTGAACGCGATCCCCTCATCCACGAGCTGGCGCTTCAGGGTGCGGCAGTAGCCACACCACGTGGTGCTGTAGATGACCAGCGGGGTGGGAACCTCGGCTGAGGCTGTCACGGGGGGACTCCTCCTTGTTGCGTTTGGGGGGCTGGACGCCCTCATGGCGCGCGAAACGGTTCGGCTTGTCACTGCAACCGTCGGCCGCTCGTGGTTCTTCCTTCACAGTCTGGCCCGGCTGGGCGCTGGTGTCGGTCGGCCCTGCCAAGATGGCCCGGTGACCGCGGTGGCTGAACCTGAGATCTTGAGCGCGCTCGATCCCGAGCAGCGATCGGCGGCAGAGGCGATTCGCGGGCCGGTCTGCATCTTGGCCGGCGCGGGCACCGGTAAGACCAGGGCCATCACCCACCGCATCGCCTTCGCCGTGGGCACCGGCGCGGTGTCCCCGGCTCACGTACTTGCCGTCACCTTCACCGCCAGGGCAGCAGGCGAACTGCGCGGCCGGCTGCGCAGGCTCGGGGCGGGCGCCGTCCAGGCTCGGACGTTCCACTCCGCTGCGCTGCGGCAGCTGCAGTACTTCTGGCCCCGCACCATCGGTGGCGAGCTGCCGGCGATCCTGAAGTCGAAGGTCCCATTGCTTGCCGAGGTCGCCGGGCGGTTGCGACTCGGGCTTTCGTCGTCCGACCTTCGTGATGTTGCCTGCGAGATCGAGTGGATGAAGGCCCTGCAGCGACCGCCAGACGACTACGCGTCGTCCGTGCTGCTCGCGCACCGCATCGCCCCGCGTCCGGTCACAGAGATCACCGCGCTCTACGCCGGCTACGAAGACCTCAAAGTGCGCAAGAACCAATTCGATTTCGAGGATCTGCTGCTGCACGCCACGGCACTGCTCGAAACCGAGCCAGCGGTGGCGCTGCAAGTTCGTGATCAGTACCGCTACTTCGTGGTCGACGAGTACCAGGACGTCAACCCGGCCCAGCAACGATTGCTCGACGCATGGCTCGGCGATCGCGACGATCTGTGCGTCGTCGGCGACCCCGAGCAGACCATCTACTCGTTCGCCGGCGCATCGCCTGAGTACCTCACCGGGTTCTCGGCCAGATATCCGAAGGCAACCGTCGTGCGGCTGGTACGTGACTACCGATCCACGCCCCAGGTCGTCGCGCTGGCCAACAGGTTGTCCGGCGGAGCGCTCGTCGCACAACTGCCCCCGGGCCCGGTGCCGGTCGTCGACAGTTACGCCGACGAGGTGGCCGAGGCAGCCGCCGTCGCGACCATGATCTCCAGGCTGATCGCCGACGGCACCCCGGCGAGTGAGATCGCCGTGCTGTTTCGCATCAACGCGCAGTCAGAGACATTCGAGCAGACACTTGCTGAGGCGGGTGTGCCGTACGTGCTGCGAGGCGGGGAACGGTTCTTCGAGCGTCCCGAGGTTCGCGAAGCCGTCTTCTTGCTACGCGGTGCGGCGCGTGGCGAGCAGCCTGACGAAGGAACGCTCGCGGACGTTGTCCGCGGCGTCCTCGCCGCGGTCGGATTCGGGCCCGCGCCGCCGTCCGGATCAGGCGTGGCCCGCGATCGATGGGAGTCGTTGGCTGCGCTCGTCCGGCTCGCGGAGGAGCGGGTTGGCGTGGAGTCCAAGGTTGGGGAGTTCGCCGCCGTGACCGTAACTGCCGCGCCTGACGGGGCCATCACGACACCCGACGGGGGGCGCGGGTCGAGCCTCGCGGACTTCGTCGCCGACCTGGAAGAACGTGCGTCGTTGCAACACGCGCCTGTCGTCGACGGCGTCACGTTGGCCTCGCTGCACGCCGCGAAGGGGCTTGAGTGGGATGCCGTGTTCCTGGTCGGTCTGGTCGACGGCACGCTGCCGATCGTCTACGCCGAGACCACCGCACAAGTCGACGAAGAACGCCGGTTGCTCTACGTCGGCATCACCCGGGCCCGGCGCTATCTCGCCCTCTCGTGGGCGGCGGCGCGATCTCCCGGCGGGCGCGCAAGCCGGCGTCCGAGCCGTTTTCTCGATGACTTGCGCCCGGCCACAGCCGGCGGGTCGGTGCAGCCAGGCGTGGCGCGATCACCGCTCGCTGCCAAGTCGGGGCGCGACCGGGTGGAGCGCTGCCGGGTCTGCCAGAAGCTCCTGACCAGTGGTGCAGCGCGCAAGCTTGGCCGTTGCGCCGACTGCCCGGGCAACGTCGACGAAGTGTTGTTCGAACGGTTACGTGCCTGGCGGCTCGAGCGATCGAAGGAGCTGAAGCAGCCCGCCTTCTGCGTGTTCACGGACGCGACACTGACGCGGATCGCCGAGGTGCGTCCGCAGACCACGCAAGAGCTCGCGACCATCGGAGGCGTCGGCCCCGCCAAGCTCACCGCTTACGCGGCCGAGGTGCTCGAGCTGTGCAGCGAGTCGAACTCAGGAGACTCGTCGAGTTCGGTGGAGTGGATTCGGCTCCCTGACCAGCGCAAATAAATGCCCAATAAATACGTTGCCCGCCTCCCAGCGTTGGCCGTAGCCTGCCCCCTGGACCTGTTGGAGATGGCAATGCCCGAGAGGGCGTAGCCCGCGACCGGAAGGTGGTGAGCCGTGGTGCGGACCGTAACTAACGGAATGGCGTTTGCTCCTGGCTTCGCTGCGGCGTTTTCCGTGTCCGGGCTCGAGGGCAGCGGTATGACCGCTGCCGCTATGTGGCGTCCGACGACCGCTGCCGTCAATGCAGCTGCCAATCCGGCACCGCACCAGACCGTCGCAATTTCGCAGAACCTCGCGCTCGCAACGCTCCACACGCAGAAGCAGTACGTGGTCACGACGCCGGACGCCGGTCGTGGCAACAAGGGGACCTCGCCTTGGGGGTTCCCGGTCTGAGACACCATCAGACCGGCTCTCCAAGGCCGCGGAACCCTCACCGGGGATCCGCGGCCTTTTTGTTTCCCAGTTTGTCGTCCACCGATCGATCCAGCGACAACGCTCGCTACATCTCCGGCCCGCCGGAACTGTCCTACCTCACGACTAGAAATCTTCAGACAACGAGAACCTCCCGGAGGGGGTGACGCAGATGCTGACCGGCCCGTTTGACCGCGTGCTCGCTCAGGCGCTGCGACGGTCGCTTGAAGTCCCATGTCTGACGGTCGACCCGGAGCTGTTCTTCGCCGAGTCGCCAGAGGACGTCGAGACCGCCAAGGCGATGTGCGCAGAGTGCCCCGTGCGTACCGCGTGCCTGACGGCGGCACTTGACCGCCAAGAGCCGTGGGGCGTCTGGGGCGCCGAGTTGTTCGTCCAGGGAGCCATCGTGGCGCGCAAGCGTCCGCGTGGTCGGCCACGCAAGGAAGTTGCTGCCTGAACGCCTGAGCTCCTCGGCGTTCGGCGGTGATCGCACCCACCGAAAATCGCCAGCCGCAAACGACTGGCGAACGTCGATGCCAAATCAGGAGTTCACATGTACAGCAACGATGTGCACGTCCGCGTCATGGCGGCACAACGACAGCAGGAAGCGCAGGCAGCGGCCCGCCGATCGCGAATCATCGCGGCCCGTCGGAGCAAGCGCAAAGCGGAAGACAGCTCACGGTGGATCCGCCGCCTGCTGATCGCCGTCCGGTAATGCGTCACACGAAATGGGGCTGTACCCACGTTGGGTGCAGCCCCATTTGCCTGAGTTAGCCAGCGGGCGCGAGGCCCGGCATCCAGCGCCGCATCTCGGCCTGGAATGGTCCGCGTGCGTCGAGCTGGCAGAGCACACCAACGCCACCGAGCCATACGCGGTGGATCAACAAATAGGACGGCGGCAAGTTGAGCTGACGTCCGAAGGCCGCGGCCTGGGTGCGTGGGTCGCCGACGCGGGCGGCCTGTTGGCGCAGCCAGGCTCGCGAGAAGTGGAATGTGGGCTGGCGGGCGGGATCCAGAAATGGGTTGAGGTAGTTGATCAGTTCGTCCGGGTCGACGCGGTGACCTGGATTAACGAATCCTTCGGCTCGCAGGCCCTCGAGGACCGCGTCGTGGTCGCCGCCGAGGGCGAGCGCGAGCAATCGGCCGATCGCTGGCGGGAAGCCTTCGGGCAACCTGTTCACGGCGCCGAAGTCAAGCACCCCCAAGCGTCCATCGGGCAAGACGCGGTAGTTGCCGGGATGCGGATCGGCGTGCAGTAGACCTGCGCGCGCCGGGCCGGAGAACAGGAAGCGCACGTAGAGCAGGCCGATCCGATCGCGCTCCTCACGACTGCCGTTGCGCAAGATCTTCGATAGCGGGGTGCCGTTGACCCACTCGGTGACGAGCACGCGATCGGCACCCGCGAGCACGTCTGGGACGAAAATGTCGGCGTCGTGGGCGAACGCGATCGCGAACGCGTGCTGTGACTGAGCCTCGAGGCGGTAGTCGAGCTCTTCGGCGACCCGCTCGCGCAGTTCGCGCAGCAGTGGCTTGATGTCCAGCCCTGGCGACATGACGCCGAACAGGCGCCCCATGCGGCCCAGCTGGTTCAAGTCTGAGAGCAATGCCTTGCCGGCGCCCGGGTACTGGACCTTCACTGCGACCGCACGACCATCGGCCCACACGGCACGGTGCACCTGCCCGATCGACGCAGCCGCGGCGGGCTTGTCGGTGAAGGAGCGGAACAGGTCGCGCCAGTCAGGACCGAGTTGGCTGGCGAGCACCTTGTGTACGGTCGCCGCGGGAAGCGGTGGCGCGTCTTCTTGCAGCCGGGTGAGCGCCTCGCGGTAGGGCGCCGCCAGATCTTCGGGCATAGCGGCCTCGAATATCGACAGCGCCTGCCCGACTTTCATCGCGCCGCCCTTGAGCTCGCCAAGGACTTTGAACAGCTGCTCGGCCGTGCGCTGCTGAAACTCCGCTATGACGTCATCGGACGAGCGGCCGGAAAGGCGCTTGCCCAGGCCGACAGTGGCGCGGCCGGCCGCGCCGATCGGCAGCCCGGCAAGGCGCGCGGTCCGGCTCATCGTGCGACGGGGTATCTCGCTCACATCACCATTGTCCGCTACCGACCGTTCGGGGATCGTTACTACACGGGTCTTTGGCCGCCAACTCCCCCCACTAACCGCCTCGTCGGCCACTAAACC
>DASRZB010000234.1:0-2862 GCA_035653855.1 Acidothermaceae bacterium
CTTCGACGTCGACGCTCAGCAACTCGTGCATCTCGGCCTCACCGAGATCGAGGCCGGAGATTTCGATCCCGCCCTCGCCCAGCGATGGCAACAGGCCGATCTCGCTCTCCATGGCAGCTGCGGTGCCCTCGCAACGGCGGAAGATCCACGCCAGCACGCGCGAGTTCTCGCCGTAACCAGGCCACAGGAACTTGCCCTCGGCGTTCTTGCGGAACCAATTCACGTAGAAGACCTTCGGCAGCTTGACGCCGTCGCGCTGCTCGAGCGCCAGCCAATGCTGCCAGTAGTCGCCCATGTTGTAGCCGCAGAACGGCAGCATCGCCATCGGGTCGAAGCGCAGTGCGCCGACGGCCCCGGTTGCGGCCGCAGTCGTCTCCGAGGACATGATCGAGCCGAGGAACACACCGTGATCCCAGTCGCGCGCTTCATGCACGAGCGGCACGACCGAGGCGCGGCGGCCGCCGAACAGGAAGGCCTCGATCGGCACGCCCGCCGGGTCCTCCCACTCGGGCGCGATCGACGGGCACTGGCCCGCGTTGACCGTGAAGCGAGCGTTCGGGTGAGCGGCCGGCGTGTCGGACTCGGGCGTCCACTCCGTGCCCTTCCAGTCGATCGCGTGCGCCGGCGGCTCACCCGTGAGGCCCTCCCACCAGACGTCGCCGTCGTCAGTGAGCGCGCAGTTGGTGAACACGGTGTCGTGGCCGATCATGTCGATCGCGTTCGGGTTGGTGAGCGCACCGGTGCCCGGGGCGACGCCGAAGAAGCCGTACTCGGGGTTGACGGCCCGCAGGCGACCATCCTCGCCGAACTTCATCCAGGCGATGTCGTCACCGATCGTCTCGACCTTCCAGCCCTCCAGCGTCGGGATCATCATCGAGAGATTGGTCTTGCCGCATGCGCTCGGGAATGCCGCCGCGATGTACTTGACGGCCCCCTCGGGCGAGGTCAGCTTGAGGATCAGCATGTGTTCTGCCAGCCAGCCCTCGTCGCGCGCCATCACCGAGGCGATGCGCAGGGCGAAGCACTTCTTGCCGAGCAGCGCGTTGCCGCCGTAGCCGGAGCCGTAAGACCAGATCTCACGCGTCTCCGGGTAGTGCACGATGTACTTCTGATCGGCGTTGCAGGGCCATGGCACATCCTGCACGCCGTCGGTCAGCGGCATCCCGACCGAGTGCAGGCAAGGCACGAACTCACCGTCGTCGCCGAGCGCGTCAAGCGCCGCCTGCCCCATCCGGGTCATGATCCGCATCGAGACCGCTACGTAGGCCGAGTCGGTCAGCTCGACGCCGATGTAGGAGATCGGGGAGCCGATCGGCCCCATGCTGAAGGGCACCACGTACATCGTGCGCCCGCGCATCGAGCCCTCGAACAGGCGCGTCATGGTCTTGCGCATCTCGACCGGATCGGCCCAATTGTTGGTCGGGCCGGCGTCGATCTCGCGCTCGCAGCAGATGAACGTGCGGTCCTCGACGCGGGCGACGTCGCTCGGGTCCGAAAGCGCCAGATACGAGTTCGGCCGTTTTGAGCTCGACAGCTTCTGCGCCGTGCCCGCGTCGATCAGCGTTTGGGCGAGGCGGTCGTACTCCTCCCGTGAGCCGTCGCACCAGTGGACCTCGTCGGGCTGCGTCAGCGCGACGATCCGCTCAACCCAGGCACGCAGCCCGGCGTTGTTGGTGTTGGCCCCCTGTTTCATCACGGTGTGCGACATCTCCGGTAGTGCTCCTTACTCGACGTTGCTCTCGTCACCTAGGCCCGCGTGGACGCGGGCGTTTTCCTGGGGACGAGCACAAGCCGCTTGAACTCGGCGACGAGAACTCCGTCCTGGTTGAAGACACGCGTGTGCACCTTGACGATGCCGCGGTCGGGCTTGGATGCGGAGGGCCTGACCTCAAGCACCTCCGTTTCAGCGAACAGCGTGTCTCCGTGGAACACGGGGTTCGGGTGCGACAGCTCCTCGGTCGCGAGGTTGGCGATCGCCTTGCCGCTGATGTCCGAGACGCTCATGCCGAGCGCCAGCGAGTAGACGTAGGGACCGACGACGACGTTGCGCCCCTGCTGCGACTGCGCCGCGTACACATCGTTGATGTGCAGCGGGTGGTGGTTCATCGTCAGCAGGCAGAAGAGGTGATTGTCACCCTCGGTGACCGTCTTGGCCGGCCAGTGCTTGTACACAGCGCCCACCTCGAACTCCTCGAGGAAGCGACCGTACGGGTGCGCACCTGTCGCCTCGCGCGCTGTCTGCTCGGTTTCTATGGAGGTCATCGGATCATCTGAAACTCTGCGGAATCACGGAATACGACTAACGCACGACCGGGTCACGATCGTGCGTTTTCGCACATGAGCAGGTGCTTTTGGCCTGGTGAGCCTCCGGCTGAGCGGCATAGACCATGCTACCCCAGCATGAGGCATAAACGAACGGTTAACAGGTTTGCACGATACGGTTGCATGATGCACCCGGGACTCGACGCACCGGAAAGGGGAATGAGCTTTGCGCAACCCTCGTGACTTCGGTAAGCCGTTGGCGATCGGAGCTCCGGCGCCTGTGTCTGAGATCCCGTTCAGGCCGTCGCGGATGATCCATTTCCTGGATTTCTCCAATGAGAAGATGGTCGCCAAGGTGCCTGAGATCGCCCCGACGGTCGACATTCTGCTGGGCAACCTCGAGGATGCCGTGCCGGTGGATCGCAAGCTGGCGGCGCGTGATGGGCTGGTGCGCGTGGGCAAGGAGATGGAGCTCGGCGACACGCAGCTGTGGACGCGCATCAACAGCCTCGAGTCGCCGTGGGTCCTTGATGACCTCACGACCCTGGTGGCCGAGATCGGTGACAAGCTCGACGTGGTCATGGTCCCGAAGGTCGAGGG
>DASRZB010000235.1:0-2575 GCA_035653855.1 Acidothermaceae bacterium
ATACCGCTCGACACCGGAGCACCATCCTTTCCGCCGGACGCGAATTTGACATTGATCTGGCCATCGCTGGTCGGGTCGGGGAAGTTCGACACGCCATGTGAGCGCATGCAGTCGACGTACGTGAGAGCAGCCTTGTATTTCGCGGCGGTGCTGCCGCCGCTGCCCGTTGTCTGGGACGGCGATGTCTGGGTTGTGGTCGTCGTCGAACCGAGGTTCGCGACGCCGGACGACGGTGATCCACCGCAGGCTGCGCCGACGAGGCCACCTGCTGCCAGGGCGAGAATGAACACTGTTTGTCTCAGCGGTCGGCGCGCGGTCATCTGGTTTTCGTGCACTTCAGCCACCGGTGGTCGGCGTCGTCGCGCGCGTGCGGTTGCCGCTGCCGGACGGGGTGCAAACCGTGTTCCCACACATCGGGCCGCTCTGCACCGAAATGTTGCCCGGTGGTCCCGCGCCGCTGATCCACCACGACGGCGCGTGAATCTTCTTGCCACAGATGTCGTTGGCCCGCATGAAGAACGGGCTGTTCGGGTCGATGCCGAGGCTGTTGAAGTTCGTCCGGCCGTTCGTGCTGGGATCGGGGTAGTTCGGGATGCCGTTGGCTCGCATGCACCCGGCGTACTGCACCAGCGCCGCCTGGTCCGGTGGCGTCAGGTCCCTCGCTCCGGCGCGGAGAGCCGACGATGCCGCGGCGAGGTACCCATTGCATGGAGCGGTCCCGCTGTGGACTGCGTTGGAGAGCGACTGGGCGGAGCCCGGGATGGCGATGTTGATCCCCCCGTGCGAGTCGATCGTCGGGTCGGGCTGATTCGGATCGCCGTGGCTGCGCATACAGATCGCCCACTCGACGAGCGACTGTGCCGCGTTGTTCTTCGGCACGGTGGCCGTGGTGCTCCCACCGTTATTCGGGTTGCTGGTGGTTGTCGAGATGTTGGCGACCGATGGGGAGCCCGATCCGGTCCCGCCGCACGCCGACAGGCCAATCGCGAGGGCAGCCACGACGGCGACGGGCAGCATCGCCGCTCGCGGACGAATGGTCCTTCGGCGATGCGCCGTCCGATCGGCGCGACGAGTGTCGTCAGAGCCCTCTTTCCTGGCGACAGGCAGAGGAAAGGTCACTTGGTACCACTTCCTGGCAAGAGGGACCGGTTCAAGGTCCTGCTCCGTTGAGTTCGATCGTTCCCGGCGGAGGTGTGCCACTGCCGAAGGCCTGCACGCCGGTCTTCTGGGCGCAAAGTTTGGAAGCGCTCCGGAACACCGGATTGCTCGGGCTCATGGCGCTCCCGACGCTCAGCGAGAGGGAGCCGTTCGCTGATGGATCGGGGAAGCCGGGAAAGCCGTTTGTGCGCATGCACTCGGAGTACTTCAAGAGCTCAGCTGAACTCGGGTGCTCTCCGGCCCGGCCGCCCTGCAACGCCACCACCGCGTCCTGCAGGTAGGTCCGACAGTATTGGCCTGGGCCGCTGTTGCCCTGCCCGCCCTTGTTTGTTCCGTTGTACCCGCCGGGGATCGCGGGATTCCAATCGATGTCAATCAACTTGTTAGCCGTGACGACGGGGTCGGCTTGATTCGGATCGCCGTGGCTCCGCATGCAGGAGGCCCATTCGACCAGCGATTGGGCCGCGTCGTTCTTCGGCGCGGTGGTCGCGGCGCCCGCGCCGTTGGCGGTACTGGTCGTCGTCACGTTGGCGACGCCTGGCGAGCCAGTCCCGCCGCACCCTCCAAGCCCTGCGGCGACCGCCGCCACGAGAACTGCGACTCCACATAAGCGCGGGCGTGTCGCCGAGGATACGCGCCGTCTTGCCATGGACCGACAAACGGCGCCTCTTGAGCGAATTCCGTTGTCTTGCATCTGTTTTTCTCCACGGTCGAACGGCGCGGAGACAGTTGTACGAAACGGAAGGTCACAACCCGGTCACAGTTGTGACGCGACTGTGACCTACGTCCTGGCATCGTGTAAGTCATGGGGAGCGCTAGCCGGCGCCGCCCCATCGGTCACGACCGCTGCAACGCTTGTGACCGAGGAGGCAGTCAGAGAGCTGGTGGCCGATGAGAGTGCTGGTAGCTGAAGACCACGAGCGGTTGGCGAGGGCCGTCGCAGCAGGGCTCCGCCGGTATGGGATGGTCGTCGACGTCGCCCTCGATGGCGACGACGCCCTCGCTCGCCTCGGCGCTAACCGCTACGACGTCGTGGTGCTCGATCGGGACCTCCCCGGCACCCATGGCGACGAGATCTGTCGCACCCTTGCGGCTGAGCGATCTGAGAGCCGAGTGCTGATGCTCACCGCGGCCAGTTCAGTGCGGGACCGAGTCGAAGGCCTCGGTTTGGGTGCCGACGACTACCTTCCGAAGCCGTTCGACTTCACTGAGATGGTCGCTCGCGTCCAGGCGCTCGGCCGCCGGCCTGGCGCACCAAAACCTGAACATTTGGGCTATGGCGACCTGACCTTGGACCCCGAAAGAGGTCTTGCGATCCGCGCCGGCCGACATCTCACGCTTAGCCGGAAGGAGTTTGCCGTGTTGGAATGCTTGCTCACGGCCGAAGGAAGTCCCGTCTCCGCAGAAGAACTACTCG
>DASRZB010000236.1:0-7569 GCA_035653855.1 Acidothermaceae bacterium
GGCTGGCCTCGGTGCCGAGGTCCTCGAGGACCTCGGCGAGACTGGGCGGCCACGACGCAGCGCAGCCGCTGGGTCGTCGTCCGGACCCCGAAGCGGTAGCCGCACCGAGCGCGACCGGGCACCGCGCGACCGGGCACCGCGCAAGCGGGCAGCGGCGTCAACCGATCCGACAGCAGCGAAGACACCTCGAACGTCAGGCCCACGCACCGCCACGGCAACTGACGCCCCGGACGGCCCACGCCGCCAGCGGACCAGATCCGCACGGTCTAACTCCCCAGCCGATGCGTCGGCAGCTAGCGCAGTCGACGGCGGCGGTTCGGCCCGTGCCAACAGCACAGCGGACCGTGCCAACAGCCCAGTGGATGGTGCCAACAGCACAGCGGGTAGTGCCGACGGCGCGGGCGGGCCGCGGCGGCGGCGATCGCGTGGCGGTCGGGGACGATCAGGCGGCAGCGCCAACAGCTAGCTGGACGGCGATTTCACCCCCGCGACGAGGTCTGGGCATTCAAGCCAGCGGCCTTGCGTACCGACGTTCCAGTCGGGCGTATGCGAGGAGGACACGTGGTACTGCGGACCGTAGCCGGGCGTCGCACCGGTGAAAGCACAGAGGACCTTGAGTCGTGGCTGGTGCAGCTTCAAGGCTGCCCGCCGGTGACCAGGACCGTGCTCACCACGTGCACAAACGCCGTCCATGGCGGTGAGCCCTCGACCTGGTTCTACGTCGAAGCCGATGCAGAGACCGCGGTCGCCCGTCATCGCTGCATGGGCTGTGGCGACAGCCAGGACGTGCTCGACTCCGCTGAACACTGGAACTTCCCGCGCATGTGGGCGTGCCCGAGTTGCTCGCAGTCGATTGCCGAAATCGCATCAGGTCTGCACACCGACGAACACGGCGCAGTGAGTTGGCTCGCCCTAGCAGCTCGCTGCGTCGACTGCGGAACCATCGATGGCTTGACTGACTTCACCCTCGACGCCATGCCGGCAGACGAGGTCCTGCGCCGGCTTTAGCTCACTAATCTCCTACGCGGCCGTCAGGTCGCCTTCAGGTTCACTCCAGGCCTGCACGCGATTGTCATCGCATGACAACTATGCAGCTGCCGGGTGAACTGCTCGATGTCGAGGCAACGAGTCTCCCGGCGATCGAGATCGTCATCCCCGTGCACAACGAAGAACACGATCTCGAGCCAAGCGTTCGCCGCTTGCATGCATACCTGACCACGACATTTCCCTTGTCGTTTCGCATCACCATCGCCGACAACGCCAGCACTGACGGCACGTGGGCTATCGCGTGCGCACTCGAAGCCGAACTGGTCAACGTGCGCGCGACCTACCTCAACAGCAAGGGTCGCGGTCGCGCTCTGCACACGGTCTGGTTGGCAAGCACCGCGGAGGTCGTCTGTTACATGGACGTCGATCTGTCGACCGATCTGTCTGCGCTGCTGCCTCTTGTTGCACCGCTGCTTTCGGGACATAGCGACGTCGCGATCGGCACGCGATCCGGCTCCCACGCTGGCGCAGTTCGAGAAGCTCGTCGCCGAGGGCAAGCTTCACTACTTCATCGCCGGCAGCGTCGGCACCCCGAACGGCGGCAGCAACGCGTCGTCCGACATCTCGTCCTGGGTGAGCAGTCACTACACCGCAACGACAATCGGTGGCGTCACGCTATACGACCTGACCAAGGCCACGTCGTAGTTCGTGTGGTCCGGGCAAGCATTGAAGTCCAGCGCTCGTTCTTGCGAGCGCTGGACTTCAACGCTTTTCCCACGCGCCCACCTGCTAGGCGAGCGCCGGGTCGAGCACGTCTCATCGGCACGCACCGCGTTCAGACGGATTACGCTAGGGCAGCCAATACGGCATGTCCTAAATGCAAGGGCTGAGGAGTGTCGAGCGTGACCTCGTGGTCAGAGATGGGCTCGAATCCATTCCGCGGCCCGAGGTTGCGCGTTGGCTCGATGCGAACAACGCGTCCCTCAGCACTGATACCCACCGATTGCACGCCAACGTTGTACGCAAGAACTGCGTCGGACGACTCTTCGAGCACCGTGAATCCACCGCCATGCGCCACCGACTGTCGCCGACTTGCACATACCAATACACGATGAGCGACTCCCCGCGAACGCCCACGGAAGCGAGCGAGTCCATCATCTAGGCGAGTACCGGGTCGAGGACATCCTGGAAGTCTTCGGGAGTGAACGGCTTCGCGACCAAGAACATGGCGCCTGCTTCGAGGGCCGCGGCCCTCATCTGCGGCGAGGCTTCCGACGTCACGAAGCCAAACGGAATGCGCCAGCCCGCAGATCGCAGCGCGGTGAGCAACTCGAGTCCCGACATCTGGGGCATGTTCCAGTCGCACAGCACGACATCAGGTGGCTCTTGCGCCACGACCTCGAGGGCGTGCAACCCATCAACGGCCTCGATGAGTTCGTGCTCGTCGTAGCCGGCCAAACGCAGCGTACGCGCCACGATCATGCGCATGGCTCGGCTGTCGTCGACGATCAGGATGCGCATTGGAACCTACGACGCCTGCTGCCACAGGCTTACGAAGAGCGGCTGCGCACGCCACGAGAGCTGGACTTCGCGCACCATCCGGGTACCAGGAACGGACAGCTGACCTTGCACCACCGACGGCAATGACAGGGTCGAAGGGCCGGGCAGCATGCTCTTGACGTTGCCACCGACCATGTTCGCTATTTCGCCGAGCGCGTCGACAACCTCGGTCTGCGTCACGGAAGCCGGCGCCATGGAGTACAAGGCTGCTGCGGCATCGCGTGCCGCGGGCGGTGAGCACTGCAACATGATCGAGCCGGTGTAGGCCCCGGAGAGGTAGACGCATCCGGTGATCTTGTCCGCGGGCATGTCGCCGCTCTCGGCGATCAGGCCCGACGGGTCACCGTCAAGAAACGACGTCCAGACCTCACGCGTGATGACCTCGAGGTCATCCGCACTGGGAATGTAGGTCACGGCCTGCTACCTCTCTGCATGTTCGTAAGCCGGGCATCTTCGTAAGCCGGGCATCTTCGTAAGCCGGGCGCGTTAGTAGGCGAGGACGCCGAGAAGCGCAAGCTTGTCGGCAATCGCATCCGGAGTGAACGGCTTGATGACGTATTCGTGCGCGCCTGCGGCGAGCGCGCGCACGATCTGCGACTGCTCGCTTTCCGTTGTCACCATCATGAGCGTGATCTGACGCCACTTCTCTTCGCGGCGGACGGCGTTCACAAACGCGAGGCCGTCCATGACGGGCATGTTCCAGTCGACAAGAGCGACGTCCGGCAGGACGCCGCTCTGCAGTCGAGCGATGGCTTCCGCACCGTTGGGAGCATCGACAACGTCAAACCCGAGCGACCGCATGATCCGGCCAAGGATCAACCGCATCGCGCTCGAGTCGTCGATCACCATGGCCAACATCGGGCGTGCACCTTCCATCGTTCGAATCGGTCGATCCCGGTCCTCGTCGAGCGCTCTTCGTCGTGCTCAGGTTCTCATCGGTCGATCCAGGCGTTTGCTGTTGCGGCATTCGCCTCGCAGGTACTCGCATCTTCATCGGCTTGTGGGCTAATTAATTGAGCGGTTGGCGGGCCGCGGTGGAGGCGGCGATGGCGCCAGCTGCCACGACCCTGCAACAGGACGAGGCCGGGCGCCCACAGGGACGGTCCCTGACAAGCCGACACCGGCGACTGCCGGGGCAAGGCGGCGCGGGAGATCGAGGGGTCCGGCGCCCTTCGGGCGGTATGCGATCGTCGAACCGACCGCGACGCGCTCGAAGCCGTCGTCGAGGCCGAGGGTCGTCTCGGCGCCACCGAGGAACAGGAAGCCGTCGGGCCGCAGGATCGCTCTGATCCGGCGCAAGACCTCAACCTTGGTGAACGGATCGAAGTAGATGAGGACGTTGCGGAGGAACACGACGTCCATCTGATGGACCTCGAACGGCTCCGCCAGGTTCAGCCGCGAGAAACGAACCAGCTTCCGGACTCCCGCGACGACCCGCCAGTCGGTCTCAGCACGTTCGAAGTGTCGGACGAGCAGAGGTGCCGGTAGCCCGCGGTTCACCTCGAGCTGCGAATACCTTGCCCGTCGAGCTCGCTCAAGAACGTCGCCGTTGATGTCGGACGCGAGGACGTCGACTTGCCACTCGCCGGTAATCAAGGGATGGTCCAGCAGCGTCATGGCGATGCTGTACGGCTCCTGACCGGTCGAACAGGCCGCCGACCAGACGGTCAGGCGATGGCTCGTGCGACGCAGCCTGCACAGTTCGGGAACGATCGCCTGCGAGAGGGCATTGAAGGGGTCTCGGTCGCGGAAGAACGATGTCTCGTTGGTTGTCATCGCCTCGACGATCTGGCGACGCAAGACGTCGTCGTGACTGCCTTGCAGCCGGGCGATCAACGCCCCGACATTGTCGAGGCCAGCATCGCGAGCGAGCGGCAGCAGCCGGCTCTCAACGAGATACTCCTTGCCGGGGCCAATGACGATCGCGGCCTGTCGCTTGACGAGTTCACTGACAAACGTGAAGGCGCTCGCGTTGATGGTCACGGGGCGCCCCCGAAAGCGACGGCTCGGGGCGGTGACGCACGGAGCACGGGACGAGCAGCGATGCGCCGGTTGCCGAGCGCGCCCTGCAGCCGGTCGGCGATCTCGTGCAACGGGACGACGTCGGTGGCGACGCCTGCCGCCACGACTGCACCTGGCATGCCCCACACGACAGAACTCGCTTCGTCCTGCACGATGATCCGACCGCCGGCGGCGCGCACCCGTTCGGCCCCCTGCGCGCCGTCGCGTCCCATGCCAGTGAGCACACAGGCGACGACACCCGCTCCGTACAAAGCGGCAGCAGAGCGAAACAGAACGTCCACCGAGGGGCGGCAGTAGTTCTCGGGCGGGTCACTCGTCAACCGCACTCGGACGTCGGTGCCCTGCCGCCGAACTGTCAGGTGCTGGTCGCCGGGCGCAACGATGATGTGACCAGGCTCAACCAGTTGACCGTCGACGCCTTCAACCACGCGCAAGGCGGAGTTGCGGTCGAGGCGCGCCGCGAACAGACGGGTGAACAGCGCTGGCATGTGCTGAACCACCAGGATCGCAACGCTGAGGTCAGTTCGCAACCCGGCCACGATCGAGCTGAGCGCGTCCGGGCCGCCAGTCGATGCGCCGATGACGATGACGTCGACGCGACTCTGCCGAACCGCTGAACCCACCGGCGTCGGCGCTTTCGGCATCGGACGCTTGGCAAAGACCGCGCGGGTGCGTGCTGCCCCGACCAGACCCTTGATCTTCGGGATCAGCTCGGCTCGTACGCGATCGACTGACGCGGTCGCGCTGGTGGCGTGCGTGGGTTTCGTCACGTAGTCGGTGGCACCGGCCGCCAGAGCATCAAGGGTGGCCATCGCGCCGCGCTCGGTGACCGTGCTGAACATGACCACTGGCAGTGTCGGGTGTGTGCGGCGCAGCTCGCGTAACGTCGTCAAGCCGTCCATGACCGGCATCTCGACGTCGAGAATCACGATGTCGGGACGCAGCGCGTCGAGCTTGTCGAGCGCGATGCGCCCGTTCGCGGCCGTGCCAACCACCGTGATGTCGGGGTCGTCGTCCAGCACGCTCGAGACGATGCGGCGAATGACCACGGAGTCATCGACGACAAGCACGCCGATGCCGGCCACCGCAACCTCCCGACCCATGGGGCGCCGATCGCCATTACGACCCGGCACTAACCCATCGGCATAAGCGGCTCCGGACTGAGGTCAGCCGAGTATGCCTACGGCGGTTTCCCATGGCGCCACCAACACGCCGTACGTCACCTCGTCCAGCAGGTCGTGTACGCCGACCGCCTGCAGGCAGCCGCTGACGGAGTTCCACACGCCGCGCGCCGCAGTGGCCGCATCGACCCCGGCGATCCGCAGTGCTCGGACCGCCTGGAACTGCGCGGCGGCGGCTGGCCGCAACCGCCCGGCCAGGTAGCTGGCCCAGGTAGCCGCGTGCATGCGACTGCTCCACTCCGCCTCGACCGAACCGGTCGCCTCGACGAGCACGCCCACCTCGTCCTTGGACAGTGTCGCGACACGGGCCAAAATCGTATGCAGGTCGGCGCCAAACGGTCCGAGATCGGCCGGAATCGGCGGCAGTCGGCGAGCGGCGGCGATCCACGGTGTCCTAAGCAAGCGACGCACATCCTCGGCCAGCCGGGGTCCGCCGTACGCGGCCGCGAGAGCGTCGCTACCGAGTGCCACCACATGTGTCGGGCTCTCGTAGAGGATGTCGTACCGAAGCATCCGCACCAGGTCGTCGAGGCTGCCGAACGATGCCGTCGTCAGGTCTCGCAGGACCGGCTCGAGTTCGCGGGTAGCCGACTCGCTGCCGTCCATCGCGCTGGCTGCCTCGTCGAGAAGTTGCCCAACGGCCGACAATGCGTCGTCAAGGCGTCTCGGAGGAGTCAGTGCCGACACCTCGAGCCACGCGGAGGCGCGCTGCGGATCGGTGACCTGCAAGGCATCGAAGCCGGACAAATCGAGCGCCGGCTCGCCGACGGTGCCCTGAAGAGCAAGGGCTTCGAGCAGGACGGTCGCGACCGCCGCGCCAGTCGGCAGGCGGGCTAGATCGAAGCCGACTGTCGGCGCGTTGACGAGCGAGTACACCGCAGCCCCTCCGAACCAGCTACCCCGCGGCCCGAGGTACAGGTCGTGGTGACCTGCCCCCGCAGCTCAGGTAACGATGGTGCCACTGACTGGGGTCTGCGCGAGACGGCCGACCGGGCGAACCCTGATGTCAGACGGCGAGGCCGATATCGGCCGCCCGGGCGACGTCGAGCACCAGGAGCAGCGCGCCCTCGAGCTTGTAGGCGCCTGTGACCAACGTCGCGCCAGGGCCTGTCATCGTGTCGGGCGGCTCCTCGAACTGTTCCGACGACACGTGGGCGACATCACCGATCGCGTCGACAAGCAGGCTCACGGGCTCGTCGTCGACCCGTACCACGACGTTCATAGGCAGGACGCCGACGGCGCGCGGCGGCAAGCCAAGCCGCGTCCGTAGATCGACAGCGGTGACGACTTCCCCGCGCAGATTGATCAGGCCGGCAGCGCCGTGCCCGGCAAGCGGAACAGCGGTCATTTCCTGGTAACGGATGACTTCTTGGACCTTGTGAACCTCTACCCCGAATAGCAATGCATCGATGGTGAAGGTGGCGAACTGGCGCATCTCCATATCAGGACCCCAAGCCAACGTAGTTGTCTTCCGCGTAGTCCTCGTACGGCGAAACGTCCGCAGCGCCCGCGGCCGCTACCGCGTCGAAGAAGCGTGGGTCGGTCGCCATGATTGCCTGCTCCATATCGAGGAGTTCGGTCACCAAGTCCTGGACGACGACGACCCCAGACACACCGAACGCCTCCACATCTCCGCGGGACGCCGGAGCCTCGGTCGCGATGTCGACAACCGCGTCGACAACCAGACCCACACTGCGCCGACCTTGGGTGTAGACGATGACCTTCAGCTGCGAGCCGGTATCGGCCACCGACTGCTCGCCCAGCATCGTCGCGAGGCGGCCGAGCGGAAGTAGCTGGCCGCGGTACTGCACGACCTCGC
>DASRZB010000237.1:0-5440 GCA_035653855.1 Acidothermaceae bacterium
AGGCGTTGCGTTGCTGCCCGTCGCCGGCCGCTTGCTGAAGGAAAGCCACGGCCCGGCCGCGAAGCTTGACGCGGTCGGCACCGGTCTCGCGACTGCTGGTCTGTTCTCCGTCGTGCTTGGCTTGGTGAAGGCGAATGACTGGGGCTGGGGGAGCAGCTCGATCATCGGCTTGTTCGTCATCGGCGTCGTCTTTCTCGCCGCATTCGTGCGGTGGGAGACGCGGGCCGCCCACCCGGTGCTGCCGCTGCGGTTGTTCCGCAACCGCGGGTTCACGGCGAGCAACGTCGCATCGCTCTTCATGTTCTTCGGAATGTTCGGCGCAATCTTCCTGCTGGCCCAGTTCCTGCAGGTTGCCCACCACTACTCACCGCTGTCTGCCGGGGTTCGCACGTTGCCGTGGACCGCGATGCCGATCTTCGTGGCGCCGGTGGCGGGGCTGCTGTCCGACCGCATCGGTAGTCGGCGCATCGTCGCAGCGGGTTTGTTCCTGCAGGCCATGGGTCTCTACTGGTTAGCAGTGACCGCGACCCCGACCGTGCCGTACCTGCACATCGTCCCCGGTCTCGCACTCAGCGGATTCGGTATGGCACTGTTCTTCGCTCCGGTCGCGAACCTGGTGCTCTCGTCGGTGCGCCATGAGGAGCAGGGCATTGCTTCGGGTGCGCACAACGCGATTCGCGAGCTGGGCGGCGTGCTCGGCGTCGCCGTCCTCGCGTCGGTGTTCGCCCATTACGGCAGCTACCAGAACGCGCAAGCGTTCACGGACGGCGTGGTGCCGGCGGTTAAGTTGGGTGCCCTGATCGTCGCGTTGGGCGGCGTCGCGGCGCTAGTTATCCCGCGCAGGCCGGTCTCCAGCCCGGAGCCTGAGTTGATTGACATCAGCAACCTGGAGCCGTCAGCGGCGTAAGCCTGGGCAAGAACACAGTGTCTTCCTGAGATACGGGTGGCCGGCCGTAGGGTTCGTGGGTGCTCGACTCCACGGATCCAGCGGCCGGCCACTCGCTGTTGTTGGCCGACCACACGACGATCCACCTCGGCGGTGCGGCCACGAATCTCGTATGGGCTGACAACGCGGCTGATCTCATCGACGCGGTTTCCCAGGCCGATGCAGTCGGCACGCCGGTGCTGGTGCTCGGCGGTGGCAGCAACCTAGTGGTCGCCGACAACGGATTCGACGGACTCGTCGTGCGGGTGGCGCATCGCGGCGTCCGGTTCCAGCAAGCCAGCCAGCAGGTTGTCATGCGCGTCGAAGCCGGTGAGGTCTGGGACGACGTCGTTACGTCCTCACTTGCGAGTGGCCTCGCTGGCCTTGAGTGCCTGTCAGGAATTCCGGGCCTCGCCGGCGCTACGCCGATTCAAAACGTCGGCGCGTACGGTGCCGAGATCTCCAACCTGGTGAGCGGCGTCCGCGTTTTTGACCGGGTCGAACGCCGCCAAATTTCCTTGCCGGTAAGCGATTGCCGCTTCGGCTATCGCACGAGTGCCCTCAAAGGTGGCAGTCGCTACGTCGTTCTCGGCGTCGACATCGCTTTGACGCCTAGTCAGACATCGCAACCGGTGCGCTACCAACAACTTGCGGACGCACTCGATGTCGAGGTCGGCGGACACGCCGCGGCACTCGACGTCCGTGCTGCTGTTCTTGGCTTACGGGCAGCAAAGGGAATGCTGATCGATCCGGCCGACCCTGACTCGGTCAGCGTGGGTTCGTTCTTCACCAATCCCATCCTGCACGACGTCGAGGTGCCGGCCGGTGCTCCCCGGTGGCCGACGAGCGGTGGGCTAGTAAAGACATCGGCGGCGTGGCTCATCGAACAGGCCGGGTTCGCCCGGGGGTACGGCCACGGACGCGTTGGGCTGTCGAACAAGCACACCCTCGCGCTGGTAAATCGCGGCGGCGCCACGACCACTGAGCTGGTCGCGTTCGCTGCACACATTCGCGATGGCGTTCGGACCCGATTCGGCGTAACCCTCGACGTCGAGCCCGCGCTGGTGGGTGTGGCGCTCTAGTACGCGGTCAGTGCGCTTCGGACAGCAGCTTGCCCAGCCGGTTGACGCCCTCGACGAGGTCGTCATCGCCAAGCGCGTACGACAGCCGGAAGTAGCCAGGCGTGCCGAAGGCTTCACCGGGGACGACGGCCACCTCGGCCTCGTCGAGGACGAGTTCGGCAAGCTCGGCGGACGTCGACGGACGCTTGCCCCGCAGCTCGAGACCGAGGATCGCTTTCACCGACGGGTAGGCATAAAACGCGCCCTGCGGTTCGACACAGGCAACACCTGGAATGTCGTTCAGCATTGACACCATCGTGAGCCGTCTGCGGTCGAACGCTTCGCGCATCATCGCGACGGCCGATAGGTCGCCCGAGACGGCCGCCAGTGCCGCGCGTTGCGACACGTTGGCGACGTTGGACGTCAGGTGCGATTGCAGGTTGGTCGCGGCCTTGATCACGTCGGACGGGCCGATCATCCAGCCCACCCGCCAACCCGTCATCGCGTAGGTCTTCGCAACACCGTTCAAGACGACGCAAGTACCAGCAAGTTCGGGGACGACGACGGGCATTGACGAGAACGTCGCCTCGCCATAGACGAGGTGCTCGTAGATCTCGTCGGTGAGCACCCAGATGCCGTGCTCGACGGCCCAACGACCGATCTCGGCGACCTGCTCGGGTGGATAGACGGCGCCGGTCGGGTTGGACGGCGAGCAGAAGAGAAGGGCCTTCGTGCGCGGCGTTCGAGCCGCCTCGAGTCGGCTCACCGTGGCGCGGAACCCGGTCGACTCGTCGGTGTCGACCTGCACGGTGACGCCGCCGGCGAGCGCGATCGCTTCGGGATATGTGGTCCAGTAGGGCGCCGGCAGCAGCACCTCGTCGCCGGGGTCGAGCAGGGTCGCGAACGCCTGGTAGACGGCTTGTTTGCCGCCGTTGGTGACCAGCACGTTGCCTGCTTCGACGGCGAATCCTGAGTCTCTGGCCGTCTTCACCGCGATTGCTGCGCGCAGTTCGGGGAGGCCGGCAGCGGGGGTGTAGCGGTGGTTCTTGGGGTCGCGGGCAGCCTCGATGGCGGCCTCGACGATGGCGGGCGGCGTGGGAAAGTCGGGCTCGCCTGCGCCGAATCCGATGACCGGACGGCCGGCGGCCTTTAGGGCCTTCGCTTTCGCATCGACGGCAAGGGTGGCGGATTCGGCAATTGAGCCGATCCGGCGGGAGACACGGCTACGAGAGGAACGGCCAGTGGAGTCGTCGGTCATGAGGTCCATCGTCCCATGACGGCCACCGCCGACGCGCCCGGGTTTCTTGAGTGGACGAGCGCGTTAGACCGTGTGTGGCCCTCCCACGTACACTGTCGAGGCTGGTCCCCAGGGCTGTTAGGTGGCAAGAGTGGTAATGGTGCGCGGGGCCACGAAGGGCAGTAGCTCAACTGGTCAGAGTTCCGGTCTCCAAAACCGGCGGTTGGGGGTTCGAGTCCCTCCTGCCCTGCACGCCGCACCACAGCAGACCAGAAGCAGCACACGAGACCAGCACACGAGACCAGCACAGCGAGATCCAGACTGAGCACCGACCAGCTTTGCTTTAGGGAGTCCACGTGACCGACACCACGAGCGGTGCTGCCGCACCTCGGCGGGGGCCGCAGGCTGGCCGCGTCGAGCGCCGCAACGTGTTTTCGCGTCTCGGCCTGTGGTGGCGACAGATCATCGCCGAGTTGCGCAAGGTCATCTGGCCAACCCGCAAGGAGTTGATCGCGTACACGACGGTCACCCTGGTGTTTGCGGTCTTCATGATCGCGCTGGTGGCCAGCCTCGACTTTGGGGCCAACTGGTTGGTCCTGCGGGTCTTCGGCTAACGCCGGCTCCCGCCGGCATTAGCCGAAGAAGCGCTGTTCGTTGCAGTTCGCCGTCCTCAAGGAAGAAGAGCTATCCACGTGACCGACTTACCGCCTCCCGCCGACCCCGGTCTCGATGTCGAGATCGATCTTGACGCCGAGGTCGATGCCGACCTTGCGCCGACTGAGGTCGCGGCTGTCGAGGTCGCCGAGGTCGCCGAGGTCGAAGTCGACCCGGCCGAGGCGTTCCGTGACGCACTGCGCCGTGCGCCTGGCGACTGGTTCGTCGTGCACACCTACGCGGGCTACGAGAACAAGGCCAAGGCGAACCTCGAGACGCGGATCCAGTCCTTGAACATGGAGGACTTCATCTACCAGATCGAGGTGCCCCAAGAAGAGGTCACCGAGATCAAGAACGGTAAGCGGCAGGTCGTCAAGCGCAACGTCTTTCCCGGCTATCTCCTGGTCCGGATGGAAATGACCGACGAGTCGTGGTCGGCGGTGCGCTACACCCCGGCCGTCACCGGCTTCGTTGGGCCAAGTTCCAGCAAGCCGTCACCGCTGACCCTCGACGAGGTGTTCCGGTTCCTCGCGCCGGCGACCAAGGAGCAGAAGGAAGCCCAGGCTGCCGCTGCCCCGCGCATCGTCGACTTCGAGGTGGGCGAGTCCGTCACGGTCACCGACGGCGCCTTCGCCACGCTGCCCGCGAGCATCAGCGAGATCAACCCCGACCAGCAGAAGCTCAAGGTGCTGGTGTCGATCTTCGGCCGCGAGACGCCGGTCGAGCTCTCATTCAGCCAGGTCGCCAAGATCTAGCCCGAACCGTCCGAGACGGACGAGAAATCGAGCACCCCTCGCCGTCCCGTACTCTTGTCTTCGACTTTCAACCCACGAAGGACCCACCCCTAAGAGGACGCAGCATGCCCCCGAAGAAGAAGCTCGCGGCGATCATCAAGCTGCAGATCAAGGCTGGCGCCGCGACGCCCGCCCCGCCGATCGGCCCGGCGCTGGGTCAGCACGGCGTCAACATCATGGAGTTCTGCAAGCAGTACAACGCCGCGACGGAGTCCCAGCGGGGCAACGTCATCCCGGTTGAGATCTCCGTCTATGAAGACCGCTCGTTCACCTTCATTACCAAGACGCCGCCGGCTGCCGAGTTGATCAAGAAGGCCGCTAGCGTTGACAAGGGCTCGCCGACGCCGCACAAGGTGAAGGTCGCGTCGCTCTCGAGGGCGCAGCTGCGCCAGATCGCCGAGACCAAGATGCCCGACCTGAACGCGCGCGACATCGAGGCGGCCGAGGCGATCATCGCCGGCACAGCCCGGTCGATGGGCATCACGATCGGCAGCTAGTTTCTCTGTAATTGCAAGACGTGGGAGGGCCAGCGCGGTCCGGTTAACCACGACCTCCGATGAGCTCCAAGGAGCACGTGATGAAGCGCAGCAAGGCATACCTCGCGGCGGCCGAGAAGGTCGACGCCGACAAGCTCTACCAGCCGCTCGATGCGGTCCGGCTGGCTCGCGAGACCTCACTGACCAAGAACGCCGGCACGGTTGAGGTGGCGTTGCGCCTGGGCGTCGATCCGCGCAAGGCCGACCAAATGGTGCGTGGCACGGTGAACCTG
>DASRZB010000238.1:0-2443 GCA_035653855.1 Acidothermaceae bacterium
GGGCGAGCGGCGCCGTGCTTCGGGCGGTGTATCCGGCCAGGCCGATGCCAACCAGGCGGGGTGCGCCGGTCGCCGTGAACAGCACACTGCGCGGTGTCAACGACAAGCCGTGCAAGCCGACATGGTGGGCGGCGGCAACACCGATCGCCAGGTCGGAGAGGAGATCCACTGCGATAGCGGGATCGAGCGGACCGATGAGCAGCTGGCTTTCGAGCGATCCGCCCGACAGGAATTCGGTGACCACGAAGGCGAGGCCTGGTGCTTCACCAGCGTCATACACGCGGACGACGGCGGCGTGCGTCAGTCCGGCTGCTGCGCGCGCGCCCGCTAGTACTTCCGGCACGCCGGGGTCGTCGCCTCGCACCAGCAGGATCGCGACCGGGCGCGCGAGCACCTCGTCGTAGGCCCGCCAGAGTTTGCCGACCCGCTCTGTCTCGGTCTCGCCAGTTAGCGGCGATTCGATTCGGTAGCGCTCGGCGACGAGTAGGCCCGGTGCTACGGCCGGTGCGCCGCCCACAGCAGACCTCCCGCGGTCCTAGGCGCCTGTCAGTTCATGCTATTGCGTCAGCCGATGCGAACCGCGCCGATGTAGCCGTCTAGATAGACGGGTTGAACTTGAACGTTCGTGCCGGTGTGTGGCGCAGCGAGCATCAACCCGTTGCCCACGTAGATCGCGACGTGATGGATGGTTGTGGGATCTGTGGTGTCGGTCGCCCAGAAGAGCAGGTCGCCAGGTGCGATCTCGCCGAGCGCGATCTTGTTCGGAATGGCTGCGTACTGGTCGGCGGCGGTGCGCGGGATTAGCACGCCGGCCCGCGCGAACGCCCACTGAGTGAGGCCCGAGCAGTCCCAGCTGTCGGGTCCGGCGCCGCCATACGTGTAGGGCTTCCCGATCTGCGTCTGCGCCGCCTCAATTGCGAGGAGCGCGATGCGGCTGACGCCCCCGGTGTCGACCAGACCGACGGCTGCCGCGGCGCGCCGGGCGGCGGCGAGTGTCGCTGCGTCACGCGCGGCCGCCTCGGCAGCGACTTGGGCCTGGAACTGCTGCGCCAGCGTGACAACCTGGGCCTTCGCACCCTGAAGTGCTGCCTGCTCTTCGGCCAGCGCGTTTTGCGCATCGGCGGTCGCGCTCGCGGCTTGGGCCGTCAACTCATCCTGCTTGGTACGCAAGCTCTCGACCTGAGCGTTCGCCGCTGCGGCCGCTTGCTGTGCAGCTCCAACGGTGGCTAGCGCGTCGGTGTCCGCGTCGGAAACGACCTGGACGCTGTGCAGCCCAGCTTGGAGTTGCCCCGGGTTCTTGCCGCTCAAGACGCTTGCGTACAGACCGGTGATGCCGCCTGACATGTACAGCGCACGCGTGGTCGTGTCGGCCACGGCGCGCGCGTGGTCGACGGCCTCCGTTGCCGCGGTCGCCGCGCGGGTTGCCTGCTCCTGGGTGATGACGAGCTGTACCAGCGATGCCTGCGCACCGTCGTACCGCTCGCTTGCTTGCTCTACTTGCAGCTGCAGCTTGCTGACCTCTGCTTGGAGCTGCCGAGCTTGGGTCTCGGCATCCGTTAGCGGATCGGCATTCGCTGCGAGAACTAGGCCTGATGTCGCCGTCAGGCTGCCGTTACCGGAGGCGGTCGCAACAGTCGCCATTGCCGCCAGGGTTGTCATCAGTGCGAGGGCGGCCGACGCAATTCGGCGGCCCGTCATGACGTCGCGTCTGCTTTACCCGAACCCTTGACGATCACGGTCGCCCACGACCGCAGTGGGCCGATGTGGCGAATAACCAGCGTTGTGGCGTCGCGCTCAAGCTTGAGATGCACGGTTCCGTCGGTGTCGACGGTGAGGCTGTTTGGCAGCACCGTCTCGTCGTGTTGCGCCGCCGAGTTCTGCGCCGCGAGCAGGGACGGGGCAAGTGCACCCTTGTCGCTGACCCACGCTGTCGCTGCGGCGACGGCCGCTGAGTTGGCATCGTCTTGTGCGCTGACGTGAGCGACGGCGATCGACAGCCCGTCAAAGCCGACGACTGCGGTTGCCGCGATAACCAGGACGACGCGCGTCAGCCAGCTGAGGATGACGTCACCCGCATCGGGCGCGACATCGTCCAGCCTGCGAGCCCATTTCTTGGTACTCAAGAGCGTGTCACCTCGACCGTTACGTCGGCGCCGGGATGGGTCGCCTTGAGCTTTCGCGGGCGTGGTGGACGCTGATTGGTCGTCTCGCTGGGAGCCATTCGGCCTAGTGGGAGGTCCCCGCGAGGCGGGCCCGGACCGCGTCGAGAATTCGGGTCGCCTCATTGATCCGCATGCGTGAGGCGGCGGTCGCCAGGATGCCCAGACCGATGCCGCCGCCGGCCACGAGCGCGACGATGCTGCCGGTGACCCCGCGGCCGAGCAGCACGCCGGTTAGTTCGGCGAGTCCGAACGCAGCCCCGCCTGCGACGGCGGAGGCGAGC
>DASRZB010000239.1:0-2995 GCA_035653855.1 Acidothermaceae bacterium
AGCCATCACGTGACAAGAGCAACGCGGCAATCTGCGTCGGCACCAGTGCGCTGTATCGGCGGTCGGCGCTGAACCGGTCCGGAGGGTTCGCGCAGATCGGCCACAGCGAGGACGTGCATACCGGCGTCAACTTGCTCGAGGTCGGCTACAACGTGCGGTACGTGCCGACCGTCGTGAGCAAGGGAATCTGCCCCGACACGTTCAATCAGTTCGTGACCCAGCAATACCGATGGTGCACCGGCAGCATGAGCCTGCTGCTGTCGAAGCGGTTCCACCAGTTGCACCTGACGAAGATGCAGCGGCTGAGCTATTGGTCGGGCTTCCTGTACTACATCACGACAGCGATCAACGTCTTCTTCATGATGTTGCCACCCGTGATCATGGGCTACTTCGCCGCCGACAAGGTGCGTCCCGCCAACTACGTCTTCGTGGCGCTCGCACTCGTGGTACGGCAGTCGATCGTGCCGCTCATCACCCTTGAGCGCGGTTCGCTGGTCGGGTTGGCCAGAATTCAGACGACGTACAGCCTGGCCCACGCGGTCGCGCTGTGGGACGCGCTGCGTCACCGCACCGACGCATGGGTTGCCACCGGCGCCGCGAAGGCCTCGCCGACTGCACGCAGGGTCCGCCTGCTTGCTGCGGTCTGGCTGCTCGGCGTCCAGACGCTGTTGTGGGGCGCCATCGCCTTGCACGCGCCGCACTTTGGTATCGCGCGCTACTGGCCCTACATCGCCACGGCGATGCTGAACCTGTATGTCGGCCTGCCGATCGCGCTCGGCATGACACGTCTGCCTTGGAGCAGGAGGGGACGTCGCACCGAAGGTCTGCCCGCCACGGCTGCCCCCAAGCACGGAGGTGCCCGATGACCACGATGAAGCCCACTGTGTTGCGTCCTTCGGTCGTCGAGCACACCACGACAGGCCGAAGCCGGCTGCGCCGCTTCTTGAGTTCGGCTCCGTTGTGGCTCGCGCTGATCTGCTCAGGCCAGATCGCGCTCGCGCTTCGGCCCGGACTGAACAAGAACGCCTTCGAAGACGAGGGCCTGTACCTCGGCACCGGTCATCGCATGATCGCTTACCTCTTGCACGGCACGTCCGTCACGCAACATCCCGGCGCGTTCTTCTCCGGTGCTCCGGGCCTCTACCCGGTGCTCGGCGCCACCGCGGATTCGGTAGGCGGGCTTGCAGCCGCGCGCGACGTGAGCCTGGGCTTTGCCATCATCGCCACAATCGCGACCTACGGCATCGGCAGCAGGTTGTTCGGCAAGTTGGCCGGCCTTATCGGTGCCGCAAGCTTCGTGCTGTGTGGTTCGGTCATCTACCTGTCGCACTTCGCGACGTACGACGCGATGACGATGGCATTGGTCGCACTCGCAGCCTGGCTGGCGGTCTACAGCAGCCAGCGCGACGGATTCCTCTGGGGTCCGGTCGTCGCTCTCGTCTTGGCTCTTGCCTTCCTCACCAAGTACGCGGGGGCGGCGTACATTCCGATCGTCATCGCGCTAGCTGCGGTCGTCGGTTGGCCTCTCTATGGCTGGAAGGTCGTCCGGCGGGCCGCGTTCGCGCTTATGGCAACGGCGATCCTGGCTTTCGCGTCCATCGAGTTGTGGGGTCGCGACTTGATCCCCGGCATCGTCTCGACAACGTCGAACCGCAACGTGCTGATTCGTGCGACGCCCGAACATCTGCTCTCACAAATCGCGATATGGGTCGGTCCTTGGCTCGCACTCGCCGTACTCGGCGCCTTGTTTCGCGTGCGTCGCCAGTGGGCGCTCGTCAGCGTGCTGCTTGTCGGTGCGATCATCGGTCCGGCAGATCAGGTCCGTATCGGCGAGTCGATCTCACTGGCCAAACACGTGGCGTTTGGCATGGTGTTCGCTGCGCCACTCATCGGCGACCTGTTCGCACGCGGGCTGCGACGCACGCCGGCGCGTGTCGCGCCGGTGCTGCTCGCGGTGTTCGGGCTGCTTGCCACATCAGGACTGCACTACTCGCATCAGTTCCTCACCAGTTGGGTTGACGACAGGGCGCTGCAACCCGTGCTCACACGCGATCTCGCTGCGCAGCCAGGTACGCACATCTTGGGCGAGCGCAATACACCTCAGATGTACGAGCTGCGCACCGTGACGACCACCAACCAATGGGCCGATACCTACTACTTCCAGTACAGCGGCCTGATCGACAAGCCGGCGTACGCAAAGGCGATCGACCAGCACTACTTCGGTGTCGTGTACCTCGACCTGACCACGCAGTTCGGCTCTTACGTGCACGACTACCTGACCGCGCACCCGCAGTATTACCACCTCTCGGCGAGGGTGCCCCGGTATTTCCACGGCAAGGTCGTCGGTCATTGGCTCGTCTACACCCCAAAGACGATTGGAAGCTGAGCGCCATGTCTTCAGTCACCATCGTGGTTCCGACCTGCAATGAGTCGGGCAACGTCGCCGAACTCGTGCGGCGGCTCGGACAGCTCACGTTCAGTGGGGGTATCGACGAGGTCATCTTCGTTGACGATTCCAGCGACGGGACTCCTGCCGTCATCACCGAAGTCTCAGCTGGTTCGCCGATGCCCGTGCGCATGATGCACAGGGAGCCCGCCGACCGCGTTGGTGGTCTTTCCGGCGCCGTCGTTGCCGGGCTCGCCGCGGCCGACTCGCCATGGGTGCTCGTTATGGACGGCGATCTGCAGCACCCGCCGGAGGATGTGCCACGGCTCATGGCAGCAGCGTTTGATGGCGACGCAGACACCGTGGTGGCCTCTCGCTACTGCGCAGGCGGCGAGTCCGCTGGGTTGAGTAGCTCGGCGCGACGGCTCGTCTCCACCGCCTCGACAAGGCTCGCCAGCCTGCTGTTTCCATGGCGGCTTCGTCGATGTACCGACAGCATGACCGGCTTTTTCGCAGTCCGGCGCGAGGCAGTCGACGTCGAAACCTTGCGACCACGCGGCTTCAAGATCCTGCTAGAAATCTTGGTGCGCAATCCGCTTCGCGTCGTTG
>DASRZB010000240.1:0-5812 GCA_035653855.1 Acidothermaceae bacterium
GAGCGTCCCGACAGGCGCTTGCCGAGACCCACGGTGGCGCGGCCAGCCGCACCGATCGGCAGCCCAGCTAGGCGTGCGGTGCGGCTCATCGTGCGCCGGGGTATTTCGCTCACATCACCATTGTCCGCTACCGATCGTTCGGGGATCGTTACTGCACCGGTTCTTCGGCCACTACACCGCTTCGTCGGCCACTACACCGCCTCATCGGCCCAGGAGCAGCCGCACAACGGGTGCGCACGCCAACTCCTTCGCCGCACCCGCCAATCGGGCAATGCGATCTCGAGTGTTCCGTTGCGGGTGGCTGGATCGCCGCCGTCGATGAATGCGAGCACTTGCAGTGCCGTGATGCTCGCGGCCAACGTTGCCAAGGCGATGTCGCACGCTTCGATGCCGTTGCGCGAGCCACCCGAGGCCAGTTGCGCCGCGATCACCGGCCACGCCGCATCGCGATCGGACCTGTGTAGCTCGAGGCACCGAAGGCACGACGTGCTCCCCGGCCAAACGAATGGGCCGATGACAGCGGTCGCCTCCCGCACGACCACCCGCAGATGAGGTACGCCGGATCGCACCAACTCGTTGAGCGCGGCCATTTCAGGTGGGCTGCCGGAGGCCAGTACCACCACGTCGTAGTGCTGGGTTGGCGTGAGCGCGGTTGTGCGAGTGATCTGGCTGACCCGATGGATCGCCGCGTGGGTGGCCTGCGCCCTGGTCGATCCGGTATCGCCGATCGCGGCACCGGCCGGCCCGCAGTCTGCCGGTCGGCACGCCGCAGCATCTTCGACGACGAGATGACCGATGCCGGCTGCACCAAGCAAGGTCGCGACGGCGCTGCCGACCCGCCCGCCGCCGACGACGCCAACCGTCGCGAGTTGCCGCCGTGACACCGTGGAGAGTCCGCCGTCGAGCTGTCCGGAAACCAACGACATCGACGCGATGTCCGGTGCGAGCCGATCGCGTTCGATGCGGGGCAAAACGGCGACCGCACGCGTGTCGGTGGCTGCATCGTCGAGGACCGCCGCCTCGGTCAGCATCGACACGAGCCGATCCACAATCGCGGCGTCCAGGCCCAAGGATCGTGCCCGCGCGCGCAGGGCCGATCGATCGTGCGCGCCGTCGAATGCCGCTAACAGCCGCCCCACCTGGTCACCGACCCCGGCGACCACGACTGTTCGTTCGTGATGGACGCCGATCTGCAGCGTTGTTGAGTCACGCCACAGTCGTCGCAACGCTGTCTTCACGACCGGTCGCAACGGGAACCCTTCGGCTCGAAATGTCGTGCACGCACGGATCGCAGGCACGTCAGGGCATCAGGGTGTCATCGAGGCAAGCCGTCCTCGGGTGATCGTCCACAGGCGCGGGTGCGCCGTCGTGGTTGCTTGTGGGAAAGGACGACGCCCAGCTTGACATGTGACTAGCTGGTCACCTATTTTCAGCACGTGGACGAGGTGTTCAGGGCACTGGCGGATCCCACGCGACGGGAGCTTCTCGACGAGCTCTTCCGCGAAGACGGTCAGACGTTGCGCGCACTGGAGGCGCGCTTTGACATGACACGTTTCGGCGTCATGAAACACCTCAAAGTCCTCGAGGACGCGGGGCTCGTCGTCACCCGACGCCGCGGCCGGGAAAAGCTCCACTTCCTCAATCCCGTACCGATCCGGCTCGTCCACGACCGCTGGGTGAGCAAGTACGCACAGCCCTGGACGGCCGTGCTCAGCGACCTAAAACACCGAATGGAGACTGCGATGGAGAAGGTTTTCGAGATCTACATCCGCACCACTCCGCAGCGCCTCTGGGAGGCGATCACCGACACCGAGATCCGCAGCAAGTACCAGTTCGGCATGCGAGCGACGTCCGATTGGACGCCGGGTTCGCGTTACGAGATGCGAGCCGGCGGCAGCGACGCGCAGCTGCTAGGTGAGGGCGAAAACCTCGAGATCGACCCGCCGCGCCGACTGGTTCAGAGCATGGTCGCGCTGTGGGGGGACGACGTGAAAAGCGAAGGCACGTCGCGGGTCACGTGGGAGATCGAACCCGTCGGCGACTCGTGCCGGCTCACCGTGACGCACGACCAACTACGCGACGGCGCAAACGACCAGCTGTACGGCGGTTGGCCGATGATCTTGTCAGGGCTCAAGACCTGGCTCGAGACCGGGGAGTTGCTCACGACGCCCGGGTCATTGATGTACCGCTCGTAGCGGCACGGCAGATAACAAAACTGAGCGGAGGCCGCTTTCGCGACCTCCGCTCAGTGGTGTGGCGGATCTAGTGCTGGAGCAAATCAGTGCTGGTGCATGTCAAACGGGCGTGCGCGATTAGGCCTTGCCGAGGATCCGGTTGAGCGTGGTGCCGCATACGTGGCACTTGCCCTTGGCCATCTTGGTGCCCTTGTCGTTGACGACGACGTCGCCCTCGAACTCGCGCTTTGCCTTGCATTTCACGCAGTAGGCCTCGCCACTGTACTTCTCGGCCACGCGGTCCTCCTTGGTCACGGTCGGGGGTTAAACAGGTGGAACGGGTTGGGGCTCTCTAACAGCTGGGCATGCGCCGATCACGTTGATCGCGTTCACAGCCAGTCTTCGGTCGAGTCGTCGCTTCGGTCGAGTCGTCGAGCACGTCGCCGACCGCCTCGAAAGGCGTCGTCCCCCCTCTCGGGCGAACGAAACTGAGCGTCAGCCTACGTCAGACACGCTCAGGCGTGCCGCATGCGCGCCGCACGAGCGCGGCATTGTTGTCGCAGTGTGTTGGTGCACACGTTTATCCACAGCGCGATCCCAGGGTTACCCACAGGCTCATCCACAGGCCAAATCATCTGCAGGCCAGTCACACCTGCAGGACCCAATGTGAAGCCCCCGGCTTGCTGCCATCCGCCTTCCCCTTGCGAATGGCGCCCGACCGGGGGCTTCGACGCCCCGACGTTAGGAGGCCGCAGTCGGCGCCGTCAACGATGCGTCGGTGCTCGAAACCTTGGCCTGTGGACACGGCTGTGGGTGGGGTGGGGACGTGCAGGAGTGTTCCTGTGGACAGGGCGGGACAGAGATGTGCACGCGGACCGCTGCCGCGATCTCACGCCCCGCGTCACCTGCGCGGATGGCGATCCCTGCTGTGGATGGGAAACACATCGGCGGATTTGGGTGGGTGAAAAGGTGCCCGGCATGGCTGTGCATGGTGTCGTGCAGGTGTCGCACGTCGGCGGTACGGTGCCCGCGTGGCAGCTTCGGAGGGTTCAGTGTCAGAGGGTTCAGTAGAGGTCCGGCGAAGCGCGCGCCGGCGCCGAACAGTGTCGGCGTATCGCGACGGCGACCGTACGATCGTGCTGCTGCCGGCGCGGATGTCGCGCGCGGAAGAGCAGCGTTGGATCGCCATCATGCTCGAGCGGCTGGCCACACAAGAGCGACGCAGTGCACGGCGGGCAGCGCGTGGTGATGCCGAGCTTGGCCGGCGCGCCGCGGAGCTATCTCGGCAACACCTCGGTGGGGTGCCCAAGCCGAAAAGTGTGCGATGGGTGACCAACCAGGGCTCGCGCTGGGGATCGTGCACACCCGTCGACGGCACCATCCGGCTGTCCGACCGGCTGGCGACGATGCCGGGCTGGGTGGTCGACTACGTGCTCGTGCACGAGTTGGCGCACCTCATCGAGATCGGGCACGGCCCGCGGTTCTACCGCCTCGTCGATACTTACCCGAAGGCCGAGCGCGCGCGTGGTTACTTGCTTGGCGTCGTCGCCGGCGCGGGCTGGGCGACCGAGCCCGACGCGCTTGACGAAAAGTCCGCGTACGAGGCCGGCCAGGACGACGGGGTCGATGAACGTGGCGACGAAGCCGAGACGGTGCCCGACACCGAAACTGGCGCGACCACCCAGGCTGACAGCGCAGCCGAAACTGACCTAGAGGCCCTCTGGTAGCTGGTCAGTCAGACGTTTCGGCGTCCGGGCCATCGCTTGGTGGCGTGTCGTTCAGCGACCGCAGGTCGAAGTCGCTGTCGCGGCGGTCCACGAACCCGGGCGGGTCGTCGAGGTCATCGACTGTCGGCAGCAGGTCGGGGTGCTCCCACAGTGCGTCGCGGCCCTCTGCTCCGCGAGCCTCTCGCAGCAGTTGCCACAGCTGCGATGCCTCGCGCATCCGGCGCGGGCGCAGTTGCAGACCAACCAGGGTGCCAAATGTCTGCTCAGCGGGGCCGCCCGTCGCGCGCCGGCGACGTACCGTTTCGCGCAACGCCGAGGCGCCCGCAAGCCGGCCCTCGGCCGCCTGCGCGACGACATCGTCGATCCAGCCCTCGATCAGCGCGAGCAACGTCTCGAGTCGGGTCAGCGCAGCTTGTTGTGCCGGCGTGTTCTCTGGTTCGAACAATCCGCCGGTGAGGGCGTCCTGCAAAGCCTCGGGGTTGGTCGGGTCGATCGAGCCGAGTGCCTCTTGCATGCGGGACGTGTCGACGGTGATCCCGCGGGAGTAGTCATCAAGCGCCGCGACCAATCGGCCGCGCAGCCACGGGACGGCCGCGAACAGCCGATGACACGCGGCTTCGCGCAATGCGAGGAACAGCCGCACCTCGTCGGGGGCGACACCGAGACCTTCGCCGAAGGCAGCGACACCGGCGGGGATCAGAGCGGCGTGACCCACGCCAGCGAGGGGGAGTCCGACATCGGTCGACGACACGACCTCACGCGACAACGTGCCCAACGCCTGGCCGACTTGCCCGCCGAACATGACGCCGCCCATCTGGCGCATCATCGATAGCAGTGGTCCGGTCATGTCGGGCAACGGCCCCGACGAGCCGCCGTCGCTATCGAGGTCGACACCCGGCGGGAAGCCGGGAAGTCCAAGTCCGGCAAGCCCGCCGGCGCCGGCCAGGCCAGCCGTGAGCTCGCCACTGAATGCCTCGACGACCTTCCTCGCGACCGGCTCGACGAGTTCGGTCCAGGTCGGCAGAGTCGCCTCGATCCACTCGGCTCGACTCCATGCGCTGGCCGACGTGGTCGCAGCGGGAAACGAAGTAGTCGGGTCGAGCCAGAGCTCGGCGAGCCGGATCGCGTCGGTAACCGCGCTTCGTTGCGCCGGTCCGATCGACGGGTCGTCGCCAGCCGCTGCCTGCCGCGCAACGTCCTTGGCCAGATCCCAGTTCACCGGTCCGCCCTGCCACGACAGCATGTCGGCGAAGCGGTGCAGCGCGCTGCTGATGTCGGCGCCCCCGAGATCGCCGAAGCCCATCCCGCCGGTGCCGCCTCTACCGGGGCCGCCAGAGCCTGGATCGCCCGGGTCTCCCGGCTTGCCAAAGCCAAAGGGAATCTCGCTCACCGCTGCTCCTCGGGCAAGATGGGCTCCATGACGGGGAAGAGGCACCACCGGTCGTGGATCCGCCTGACCACGTCCGTGCTGTCCAAAGTAGTCGTGCGGGGGAGCCGATGAGTACCGAAGAGCAGCCGGTTCGCCCACGGCGCAGCCCTCGTTCGCGTCGCGTTGGTCCTGTCGTCGCTGTGACGGGCGCGGCCCACGGCGTCGGTGAGCGTCTCGTACGCCAGCTTGCGTCGTCCGCCGCAGTGAAAAAGGTGATCGCGATCGACACGATCAGGGGTGATGTTCCCGAGGCGACGTGGCGGCTCGTCGACGTCCGCGAGCCCGCGCTGGTTGAGCGGCTCGCTGGGGTAGACGTGCTCGTGCATCTCGCGGTCGACAGCAGCGTCGACCACGACGACGCTGACCTGCGCGCTGGACATGGGCGGGGGGGCCATGCCCGCGGGGCCGCGACCGTGCTGACGGCGGCACCGGCCGCGGGAGTCACCCACGTCGTGCTCGTAACGAGTGCGATGGTCTACGGC
>DASRZB010000241.1:0-13279 GCA_035653855.1 Acidothermaceae bacterium
TGAGCGGTGTTCGGGTCTTGGTCGGCACCCGCAAGGGAGCCTTCGTGCTTACGTCGGACAGTGGCCGGACTGCGTGGGACGTAAGCGGCCCGCACTTCCCTGGCTGGGAGATCTACCACGTCGCCGGCTCTGCCGCCGACCCGAATCGGCTGTACGCGTCGCAGTCCAGTGGCTGGTTCGGCCAGCTCATCCAGCGTTCCGATGACGGCGGCGCGACTTGGGCGCCGGTCGGCAACCAGTTCACCTACGACGGCGTCACCGGCACTCACCAGTGGTACGACGGCACGCAGCGACCGTGGGAATTCACCCGGGTGTGGCATCTGGAGCCGTCGCGGACGGATCCGGACACCGTCTATGCCGGCGTCCAAGATGCCGCGCTGTTCAAAACAACAGACGGCGGCTCGAACTGGCACGAGATCGCGTCGCTGCGTCAGCACAGGACGGGACCTGACTGGCAGCCGGGTGCGGGCGGGATGTGTCTACACACGATCGTTTTGGATCCGAAGCGCGATCAGCGGATGTTTGCCGCGATCTCGGCGGCCGGCGTCTTTCGCACTGACGACTCAGGCGAGACGTGGCAGCCGGTGAACAATGGCCTGCACTCGCAGGGCATCCCCGACGGCGACGCCGAGGTTGGGCACTGCGTGCACAGCCTCGCCATGCATCCGAGCCGGCCGGAAACCCTGTTCATGCAAAAGCACTGGGACGTCATGCGCAGCGACGACGCCGGCGATTCGTGGCAAGACGTCGGCGACAACCTCCCCACCGACTTCGGTTTCGCGATCGACGTCCATGCGCACGAGCCGGAGACGATCTACGTCGTGCCGATCACGAGTGATTCCGAGCACTTCCCGCTCGATGGTCAGCTGCGGGTGTACCGCAGTCGCACGGGCGGCAACGACTGGGAGCCACTCACTAACGGCCTGCCGCAACGCGACTGCTACGTCAATGTGCTACGCGACGCGATGGCTGTCGACTCTCTCGATGACTGCGGCATTTACTTCGGCACCACAGGCGGGCAGGTCTATGCATCCAACGACGCCGGCGACAACTGGTCGCCGATCGTCCGCGACCTCCCCGCTGTGCTCTCGGTCGAAGTTCAGACATTGCCGTGATCCGCGTCGTGCTGCCCGCCCATCTGCGAGCGCTGGCCCGGGTCGAGGGCGAGGTGCAGTTGGACGTCGAGGGGCCGGTCACCCAGCGCGCCGTGCTGGACGCGCTCGAAGCCACCTACCCGATGCTGTGCGGGACGGTCCGCAATCAGGCCACGCAGGAGCGGCGCCCGTTCGTGCGGTTCTTCGCCTGCGAGGAAGATCTCTCACATGCCGGGCCTGACTCCGCCTTACCGGACGCCGTCGCTATCGGCGCCGAGCCGCTCTTGATCGTCGGGGCGATGGCCGGCGGCTGAGGTTTGCGCCGAGGCCCGCTGCGGGAGAACCAAGGTAGAAGCGGTTTCGCACCGAAGGAGACGCCATGTCCACCGAAGATCGTGCCCATTCGACCGAAAACAAGCTCGGTTCACCGGATGAGACGCGGGGCGGACCGAACATCGAAGCCGCGATCGCGAACGCAGAGGAAGGCAGTGTGGTCGAGGGCGTGCACACGCTGCCTGGTGAAGACGAAGCCCATGACTCTCGGCTAGAACAAATGCCAGAGGTGGACGGCGTGACTGACGGCCGCGTGGACGGCCCGAGTAGATAAGCGGGACGCTCAACCGCCGAGGTAGGACATCTCGGCGCGGGGCTCGTGGTTACCGCTGCCGCGCAGCACTTCGGAATAGCGGTCTCGCCGACCCGACCACACGCGAGAGATCGTCTGGCGCAGTTCGTCGTCCGACGCCCCTTCACGCATCATCGCTCGCAGGTCGAGCTTTCCCGACCCGAACAGGCAGGTGAACAACTCACCGGTCGAGGTGACTCGTGCCCGTGTGCAGTCGGTGCAGAACGGTTGTGTGACAGAGGAGATCACGCCGATCTCACCGCTACCATCGACGTAACGCCAGCGCTTTGCGACCTCGCCGCGCTGGCCTGCCGACATCGGCTCGACGGGGAACACCGCATTGATGCGAGCGATGACCTCGGCCGATGGCACCACGTCGTCCAGCACCCACTTGTTGGTATCACCAACATCCATGTACTCGATGAACCGTAAGACGTGTCCATGCGCGCGAGCGAATTCTGCAAGCTCAAGAATTCCGTCGTCGTTGCGCCCGCGGCGCACGACCGCATTGAGCTTGATCGGAGTGAGTCCAGCAACTGCCGCCGCAGCGATCCCGTCGAGGACCGTCGTCAGCGACAGCCGAGTGTCGGCCATCGCGGCGAACATCGCTGGATCGATGCTGTCGAGGCTGACGGTGACGCGATCGAGACCTGCGGCGCACAACGAACCGGCTCTATCCGCAAGCAGTGAGCCATTCGTGGTCAGCGCAACGTCGGTGATTCCCGGCGTGGCCGCGACCATCGAGACGAGCGTCTCGAGATCCTTGCGCAGCAACGGCTCGCCGCCGGTGAGTCGCACCTTGCTGACGCCGAGCTGCGCGAACACCGACACCAGGCGAGCGAACTCCTCATAGGTCAAGATCTCGGTGCGGGCGAGAAACGCATGGTTGGGCCCGAAGGCATCGCGCGGCATGCAATAGATGCAGCGGAAGTTGCACCGATCCGTCACCGACAGGCGGAGGTCGCGCACCGGCCGACCAAGCTGATCTATCGGTTGCGAACTCACGACGTCGACACCAGCACAAGTCGATCGGCCGCACGCTGTCGAATCGCGCCCGTCCGCCGCCGCTCACACCACAGCACGAGCGCATCGCCTGCGAGCGTCAACACCACGCCACCAACGAGCATCGCAACGGCACCACGGTGAATGTCAGCCAAGCTGTGGTCTGGGCTGATGAAACGTCCTTCGGCGAACATGGCCGCCGAGATCGCGACGTAGATCGGCACGCCCGCTGTGACGAGGGCGAGCTTCTGCCGCACGCTTGGTCGCCACGCGACGGGGTCTTGGCCGAGCATCGGTACCCAGAACATCAGCCCGCAGGCCAAGAAGTACACATGTACGAATTCGTGGAAGCCTTGGTTAATCTCCGACAGCCGGTACAACGGCGTGAGCAGGTACACCGCCATCGAGCCGAAGTAGTCGAGCGGCAGCAATACCGCGGCGGTTGTACCAGTGATCAGCCGCATACTCGGATCATGCAAGATCTCGGCGATGAAGTGACGCACTGTTCCCGAACCCGCAGCAAAGCAGAGCCGGACTGGTGCCCCCAGCGCGAGGAGCGGCGCCGCCGCCATCATGAGCACCAGGTGCTGTGTCATGTGCACCCACAGCAGGTCGTCGTCATAGGCCGCAAAGCCGGACTGCAACACGATCGCAAGCGAGACGACGCCGAGCACGAAACTGACGGTGCGAAATGGCGGCCAGCTGCGGCCGCTCAGACGAACCCTGCCGACGCCGTAGCAGTAAGCCGCTACCACCGCGAACTCGAGCACGATGCCGAAGATCGACACGCCGTCGCTTTGCCAGTGCGTAAATACGCGCGCCCAGTCGACGCTCATGCTGCATGCACTTGTCGCCGGAACCGTGCGCCGACTACCACTGCGCGCCGCGCGAGCCGCCGGCCGACGATCATCACGAGCAGGCAACAGGACACGGTCACACTGTCCTTGTCAACGTCGGCGCCCCGACGCCACCCATCGCCATCGCCGTCGTCCCGACGAGGCTGTCGTGGATCGGGCGTTCTGTGTCGGTGAGCGGGCGGATATCGGTGCGGCCGGTCCGAACCGAAATGATTTCGGCGCAGATGGAGATCGCGGTTTCTTCAGGCGTGCGGGCACCGAGGTCGAGGCCGATTGGTGCGTGCAAGCGAGCGAGGGCACCCTCACTGACGCCTGCCTCGCGCAGACGGGCGAGCCGGTCGATGTGCGTACGCCGGCTCCCGAGCGCACCGAGATACCCGACGGCGGTGTCGAGGGCCGCGACGATGGCAGGGACGTCGAACTTCGAATCGTGGGTGAGCACACAAACCGCGTCGCGCGGAGTAAGCGCATCCGGCAAGGCTTTGAGATAGCGGTCGGGCCAGTCGACGACGACTTCGTGCGCGAGTGGGAAGCGGGCGTTCGTCGCGAAGGCCGGACGTGCGTCACACACCGTGACCCGAAATCCCATGACCCGCGCTGTCCGCACCAGGGCAGCGGTGAAGTCGACGGCTCCGAAGATGATCATCCGGGCAGGCGCTACGAACGACTCGACGAACACCGATACTTCATCGCGGCCGATCTCCCCGCGCGCTCCGTAATGCCGCAGCCTGCTCGAGCCGGCGGCAAGCTCACCCGCTGCGTCACGGGCCGCGACGACGTCCAGTTCCGCCGTCCCAAGAGATCCGATCAACGGTTCGCCCGGTCGGTACAGCAGCTTCGCACCGACACCGATTCCTGCCACGACGGTGGCGAGCGCGGCGGGTTCGTCGGCTCGCAGCGCCGCGAGCAGCGCATCCTGGACGTCGCGCGGCCACTCGAGGGGTTCGATGTACAGGTGAACAGTGCCGCCGCAGGTCAGGCCGACCGCAAAAGCGTCGGCGTCTGAGTAACCGAAAGTGAGCAGGCCTCGTTCGCCAGTGCCGAGACTCTCGAGGGCGGCTTCCATGACCGCGCCTTCGACGCACCCACCCGAAACGGAGCCCGCGACCTCGCCGTCGTCGGAAACGGCCATCGTCGCGCCTGGGTCGCGCGGACCCGAACCCTCGACGTCGATCACCCGCGCCAGAGCAACGCGCCGACCCTGCTGGCGCCACCGGTCGACGTCGCCGAGGATCTCCTTCACCACCGCATCGTGCGCTCGCGGTCGGCAAGTGTCCAGTGACCTAAGCATTCCCTTAGGTGGGCGTTGACAACGTTGCCGTCGGGCCACGGATACTGCCGGTAGGACGAGGCGAGGAGTCACCATGCAGGTACCTGCACCGTTCGAATACCAGCGAGCAACAACCGTCAAGGACGCCATCGGGTTGATGGAACGTCTCGGGAGTTCCGCCCGGCTGGTCGCCGGCGGACACAGCCTTCTGCCGATGATGAAGCTGCGGCTCGCCAACTTCGAATACCTGATCGACATCAACGATTTACGTGGGGAGCTTGGCTACATCACGGTCGAGCCAACGCAAATTCGGGTCGGCGCTCTGACCCGACATCGTGAACTGCTGGAGTCCGACGCACTGGGCGAGACGTTTCCGATCTTTCGCGACGCCGAGCGGGTTATTGCCGACCCGGTAGTTCGCAATAGAGGGACGATCGGTGGCTCACTCTGCCAGGCCGACCCATCGGAAGACCTGTCGGCCGTCTGCACCACCCTCGATGCGAGCTGTGTCATCCAAGGCAGTTCGGGCCAGCGGGTTGTGACGATGGCCGAGTTCTACCGCGGCCCCTACGAGACGGCTGTCGGCGATGGCGAGATCCTCGTTGAGATCCGCATTCCGATCAGAGCTGGCGGCTCGAGTGCATACGAAAAGGTGGAGCGCCGAGCGGGCGACTGGGCAGTCGTCTCCTGTGGCGCCGCGGTATGGATCGCCGACGGAGTGATCACCGACGCGCGCGTTGGCCTGGCAGCTGTAGGACCGAACACCACAGGCATTCCCGCAATTTCCGAGGCGCTGCGCGGAAAGGCGCCATCGGAGGATGTGTATGCAGCGGCGGGCGCGATCGCCGCCGAGAGCTGCAGCCCGGCAACTGACCTTCGGGGCAGTGTCGAGTACAAGCGTCACCTCGCAAATGAGCTCACCCGGCGGGCTCTTCGCCGCGCCGTGGCCCGTATCAACGGAACAGAGGTCTGAGACATGCAAGTGTCGATGACGGTCAACGGCACGCCGGTCACCGAGGAAATCGAAGGCCGCACGCTGCTCGTCCACTTTCTACGCGACCAACTCCAGCTCACCGGCACGCACTGGGGCTGTGACACCAGCAACTGCGGCACCTGCGTGGTATGGCTCGACAACGAACCAGTGAAATCGTGCACCGTGCTCGCCGCCATGGCCGGTGGCCATGAGGTGCGCACGGTCGAAGGTCTCGAACAAGACGGGGTGCTCGACCCAGTGCAACAGGGGTTCATGGAGTGCCACGGCCTCCAGTGCGGCTTTTGCACTCCCGGCATGATGATGACAGCGCGTGCATTGCTCGATCGCAATCCCGACCCGTCGGACGGCGAGATTCGTGAGGCCATCTCGGGCCAGATCTGCCGGTGTACCGGCTACACGACGATCGTGCGATCGATCAAATGGGCGGCGGCGACTGAGGCAGCTGCGCATGCCACCCCCGAGGCGGCCGGCGTCTCGGTCAGCGCAGGGAGTGCGTCATGACCGCCGTCGAAGATCGTCCGGCCGGATTCGTCAACAACGACGAAAAGCCCGTCGGCTACGGCCGCATGCTACGCAAGGAAGACCCGCGCTTCATTCGCGGGATGGGTCACTACGTCGACGACATCCAGCTACCTGGCATGTTGCATCTCGCGATCCTGCGCGCACCCGCGGCTCATGCCCGCTTGGTCAGTATCGACACCACTGCGGCGGCCGCGCACCCGAAGGTCAAGGCCGTGGTGACCGGCGCCATGCTGGCCGAAAAGGGTCTGGCGTGGATGCCGACGCTGTCGAACGACGTGCAAGCCGTCCTCGTGACCGACAAAGCCAGGTTCCAAGGCCAAGAGGTCGCGTTTGTGGTCGCCGAAGACCGGTACGCCGCGCGCGACGCGCTCGAACTCATCGAGGTGGAGTGGGAAATCCTGACGCCGGTGATGGATGCGCGGCAGGCACTAGCACCCGGCGCGCCGCTGATCCGCGATGACCTCGAGGGCAAGAAGGACAACCACTGCTTCGACTGGCAGACCGGTGACGAAGCGGCGACCGAGGCTGTCTTTGCGAAGGCCGACGTCGTCGTCAGTGAGGACATCGTCTACCCACGCGTGCACCCAGCGCCGATGGAGACCTGCGGCTGCGTTGCCGATTATGAGCGGGTCGCAGGCAAACTCACTCTCTGGACCACGAGTCAGGCACCGCACGCGCACCGCACCGTCTACGCACTCGTATCGGGCCTGCCCGAGCACAAGATTCGCGTGATCTCTCCCGACATCGGTGGCGGGTTCGGCAACAAGGTGCCGATCTACCCCGGGTACGTGTGCGCGATCGTCGCGTCGCTCGTCGTCGGCAAGCCGGTGAAGTGGATGGAGGATCGCTCGGAGAACCTTATAAGCACGGGTTTCGCGCGTGACTACATCATGCGTGGCGAGATCGCCGCGACCAAGGAAGGCAAGATCCTTGCAGTCCGTACCAACGTGCTCGCCGACCATGGTGCGTTCAACGGCACTGCCGCACCCGTGAAGTACCCGGCTGGATTCTTCGGCGTTTTCACCGGCAGCTACGACCTCGAAGCGGCGTTTTGCAAGATGACCGCCGTCTACACGAACAAGGCACCTGGCGGAGTCGCATACGCATGCTCCTTCCGCATCACCGAGGCGGTCTACCTTGTCGAGCGAATGGTCGACTGCCTCGCATACGAACTCAAGATGGACCCCGCCGAGTTGCGGCTGAAGAACTTCATCCAGCCAGATCAGTTCCCGTACACGACGAAGACCGGTTGGGTCTACGACTCCGGCAACTACGAGCCGGCCATGCGGCTCGCGATGGAGATGGCCGGATACGCCGACCTGCGCAAGGAGCAAGCAGAGAAGCGAGCGCGTGGCGAACTGATGGGCATCGGTGTGGCGTTCTTTACCGAAGCAGTTGGCGCCGGTCCGCGTAAAGACATGGACATTCTCGGTCTTGGCATGGCCGATGGTTCGGAGCTACGCATTCACCCCACGGGTAAGGCGGTCCTTCGCGTTTCGTGCATGAGCCAAGGCCAAGGCCACGAGACGACGTATGCGCAGATCGTCGCGGAAGAGATCGGCATTCCGCCGGCAGACATTCAGGTCGTCAACGGTGACACCGACAACACGCCATTTGGCCTCGGAACCTATGGCAGCCGTTCAACACCGGTGTCGGGTGCCGCTGCCGCTCTCGTCGCGCGAAAGGTACGTGACAAGGCGCAGATCATTGCGTCGGGAATGCTCGAAGTCTCTGTCGCCGACCTCGAATGGGAAAAGGGCTCGTTCCACGTCAAGGGCGACCCGTCAAAGTCGGTGACGATTCAAGCCATCGCGATGCGCGCGCACGGCGCTGGCGACCTTCCCGAAGGCGTCGAGGGCGGGCTGGAAGCACAGATCTGCTACAACCCGTCGAACCTGACGTACCCGTTCGGCGCCTACATCTGTGTCGTCGACATCGATCCTGGCACGGCACAGGTGAAGGTGCGCAGCTTCGTCGCCGTCGATGACTGCGGCACGCGGATCAACCCGATGATCATCGAGGGTCAGGTTCACGGCGGCCTCACCGACGGCGTCGGCATGGCGCTGATGGAGATGATCGCGTTTGACGAGGACGGCAACTGCCTCTCGAGCTCGCTCATGGACTACCTCATCCCGACGGCGCTCGAAGTACCGGAGTGGCAGACCGGCCACACCGTGACGCCGTCACCACACCACCCGATCGGCGCCAAGGGCGTTGGCGAATCGGCCACCGTTGGGTCGCCGCCGGCGATCGTGAACGCCATCGTCGACGCGCTGAAACCCTTCAACATTCGGCATGCCGATATGCCGCTCACACCGTCGCGGGTCTGGGAAACCATGCAGGGAAGGCATCGGCCGCCGGTGTGACGACCGAACCACGCCTGCGGTCGCGGCTCGCTGACCGAGCCTCCGAGCTCATAGCGAGCCGCCAGCCGTTTGTGCGCGCGACGGTGGTGCGCGCCCAGTCACCGACATCCGCACGGCCAGGTGACAGCGCGATCATCTTGAGCGACGGAACGATCGAGGGGTTCGTCGGTGGGCACTGTGCGAAGGAGTCCGTGCGCGCAGCAGCATTCACCACCCTGCGCGACGGGGAAGCATTGCTGCTGCGAGTTCTGCCGGACGACAGCGCCGTGTTTCCTGAGACGCCGGGCGCACAACTGACAATCAATCCGTGTCTGTCAGGAGGGGCGTTGGAGATCTTCCTCGAGCCGCAGCTTCCGCCGGCGGTCGTTGAGGTCTTCGGCGACACCCCCGTTGCGGACGCTGTCGCCGCGCTCGCTGAGACGGTCGGATTCGCGGTCGGTCGCTCGTTGCCTGGTCGAGCAGTAGAGGGTGCTGTTGCCGTCATTGTCTCGACACACGGAGACGACGAGCCGGAATGCATCCGGGCCGCGTTGGATGCGGGCGTCGGCTTCATCGGGCTGGTCGCGAGTCGGGTTCGTGGTGAGTCGGTACTCGACGCGATGGATCTCACACCGGCCGAACGCGCGCGGGTTCATACTCCCGTTGGCGTCGACATTGGGGCCAAGACTGCGGCCGAGATTGGACTGTCTATCGTTGCCGGAATCGTGGCGGCCGTTCGCGTCGACGGTGTGGTCGCGGGCGACGCTGAGCCGGTCGCGTCACCAGCGACTGCGCTCGACCCGATCTGCGGGATGACGGTTGTCGTGCTACCGACGACAGCCCACTTGCGCGCAGACGGCGTTGATTACTGGTTCTGCAGCCAAGGTTGCCGCGATCACTATGCGGCCCAGGTCGGACAGGCCTGAGCCGTGATTGTCACCGGTCTGGTTCTTGCGGCAGGCTCGTCGAATCGACTCGGTCAACCGAAACAGCTGCTGCCGTTTCGCGGCACCACGCTGCTCGGCGCGACGCTCGACGTTGCGCGCACATGCGCCTTCGATCAGCTGCTGGTCACTGTCGGCGGTGCCGCTACCGACGTGCGGGCAGCCGTTGACTTCGGCGATGCGCAGCTCGTTGACAACCCCGATTTCACCACCGGTTGCGGCTCGTCGATTAGCGCCGCAATCGCGCACGTCGACAGCGCGAGCGACGGCATCGTCTTGATGCTCGGCGACCAGCCGGGCGTCTCGGCGCAAACGGTACGCCGACTCATCGCCGAGGGCGGGACGTCGCAAGTCGCGGTCTGCCGATATGCCGACGGTCGCGGCCACCCATTCTGGTTCGCTCGCTCCGTGTTCGACGATCTCCGTGCTTTGCACGGCGACAAGGCGGTGTGGAAGGTTCTCGAGTCGGGCCGATACTCGGTGACAGAGGTGGCGATCGAGACTTCGGTTCCGATCGACGTCGACACCTGGGCCGACTACGAGGCATTGCTCGCATCGAGTGGGGTGTCCCCATAGTCGCCCCGGTTCGCGATGCCGCCGAGATCCAACGTCGCCTCGACGAGATGGACTATCTCGTCGATGAAGGCTTGGCAACGGCGCTCTACCTCGCCATCGCACTGGGCCGACCGCTGCTCCTCGAGGGCGAGCCGGGGGTCGGCAAGACCACCGCGGCCAAGACGCTGGCGCGAGCGCTCGACGTCCCGCTGATCAGGCTTCAGTGTTACGAAGGCTTAACGGTCGGCGAAGCGCTGTACGAGTGGAACTACCAGCGTCAGCTGCTCGCCATTCGACTCGCGGAGGCGAGTGCAGAAACCATCACGGACGCTGACCTGTTCACCGAGGCGTTTCTCCTTGAACGGCCGATCTTGCAAGCGGTGCGGCATCGTGGCGCCGCTCCGCCGGTGCTGTTGATCGACGAGATTGACCGAGCGGACGACGAGTTCGAGGCGTTGTTGTTCGAGTTCCTAGGCGAGTCGTCGGTGACGATCCCCGAACTCGGCACGTTCACTGCAGAGCGGTCTCCGATCGTGATCTTGACCTCGAACCGAAGCCGCGAACTACACGACGCACTGCGCCGCAGATGTCTCTACCACTGGATCGACTTTCCAACGCCAAGCCGTGCCGCCGAGATTCTGCGGCGTGCAGTGCCGGCTGCGAACGAAGCTCTGATCCAAAGCGCAACTCAATTCATCGGCCGAGTGCGGACACTGGATCTCGACAAGCCGCCGGGAATGGCGGAGACCATCGACTGGCTTTCTGCACTAGGCGCACTCGGCGCCGCCGAACTCGTCAGGGCAACGCTGGTGAGCACCCTCGGTGCGATCGCCAAGACACCCGACGATCGCGAAACCATGCTCGGCGCGCTGGTCGACATCGGCGCACCCACCTCCGCCTCCGATTGATCACCCACCGACGCACCAAGAGGACCCGATGAAGATCGACAACCAGTTCAGTGTCAATGTGCCTATCGCCGAGGCGTGGAACGCACTTACCGACCTCGAACGGATCGCTCCGTGCATGCCGGGTGCGCAACTCACCGGCCGAGACGGCGACGCGTACCTGGGCACGGTGAAGGTGAAGGTCGGACCCGTCATTAGCGAATTTGCGGGCACTGCGTCCTTTGTCGAAAAGGATGAAGCGACCTACCACGCGATCATCGACGCGAAGGGCCGCGATTCGCGCGGATCCGGCAACGCCTCAGCGACGATCACCGCGCACCTGCAAAGCGACGGCGCTGCGCGCACGACGGTCGTGGTCGAGACCGACATGAAGATCAGCGGCAAGCTCGCACAGTTCGGCAGCGGGATGATCGCGGAGGTGTCGAGCAAGCTGTTGGGTCAGTTCGCGGCGTCGCTGGAGCAGTTGCTCGCATCGCCGCCCGAGCCATCGAGCGAGACCGAGCCCGTTACTGGAGCTGAAGCGGCCGACGGCCCCCAACCAGCGGCGGCGTCCAGCCCAGCGGCCTTCCGTCCGACGGCGGCCCCGGCGCCCGTCGACCTCACGCATCTCGCAGGAGGTGCGGTGGCGAAACGAGCGCTTCCGGTTCTGGCGGGCATTGTCGTCATTGGCGTGATCATCTATCTCATCGTCCGGTAGCGGGAACACCCACGGCCCAGCTGTGACGGCCACCCTGCTCAGCGGAGTTGACCGCGCCGCATTTGCTGTCGCGCTTGCTGATCGATTGCGGTCGGCTGGCGTCGATGTCGGTTTGCCCGCCGCGAGCACCTTCGCGAGAGCTCTCGCCGCACAGCCGCCGTCCACCCGTACTGCGTTGTATTGGCTGGCAAGGGTCACCCTCACTCACCGGCACAGCGACGTCGAAGTCTTCGACCGGGTATTCGCGGCAGTGTTCGACCACGCCGGCCTGAACCTTGATCCGCATTCGCGGCGCCAAGCTCCTGCACGATCGCGGGCTGATGACGACCGGTTCGTCGCGGCCTCGGGCGACGACGGTGTACTGGGTCAGGACGGCGGTGGGCTGCCGTGGGCAACGCTGCCAGCCGTCGTCGGGGTGGCTGATGACGAGCCGTCTCCCGTCGGCATACCTGAGCGGTTGCCGAGCAATCTTGCCGGTATCGAGGACACGCCGTTCGAAGAACTGAGCGCCGATCAGCTTGCACTACTCGGTGTTTGGTTGGAGCAGGCCTTCCGCAACTGGCCATCGCGGCGCACCAGACGAGTTCAGGCGCAGTCGCACGGCAGGTACATCAACTTGCGAGCGACGATGGTGCGATCACGCCGCAGTGGCTGGGAAGTCGTGCACGTCGTGCGCAGCGCGCCACGCTACGTTCCGCGCCGCGTCGTGATGGTCTGCGACATCAGCCAGTCGATGCAGGCCTACGCAACCATGTATCTGCATCTCATGCGGGCGGCCGTGTCGTCAGCCGACGCCGAAGTCTTTGCCTTCGGTACCACGCTTACTCGGCTCACGCCCGTCCTGACCCACCGATCAGTTGACGTCGCGATCGAGCAAGCGAGCGCAAAGGTGGTCGATCGCTTCGGTGGGACGCGCATCGCCTCGAACCTCGATACGCTCCTAAGGTCACGCCACAACGGCGTTCTCCGGGGTGCAGTGGTCGTCATAGCCTCTGACGGTTGGGACAGCGACCCGCCACTCGCGCTCGCAGCATCGATGGCGAGACTGCGTCGACGAGCACATCGGGTGATCTGGCTGAACCCGCGGGTGGCCGCAACCGGATTCGCGCCGTTGGTCGGCTCGATGGCTGCGGCACTCCCCTACTGCGACGACCTGTTGCCTGCGCACGACTTGCGCGCGCTCGGCGACGCCTTCGACACGGTCGCCCGCGTCGGACGGCGGTCGCGACCACACGGCGGGTGGCCGTCTGCTATTTCCAGAGCGTGACGTGCACTGACGGTCGGAAGTGGCCGATGTGCACGCCGGAACCCTTCATCATGGCCTGGATCGCGCGTGGGGTGGAAACGAAGCGAGTCAACTCTGCGGCAGCCGGGACGATGACGTGCTCGGGTAGCGTCATCGTCGCCCAACCTCCGTCAGCCTGCAGCCCAGATCCCTTGACGACGACCAAGCGCCCGTTCGCGAGATC
>DASRZB010000242.1:0-5897 GCA_035653855.1 Acidothermaceae bacterium
CACCTCGGCCGCGCGTCCGCCGCGAAGGCACTGGGCGAGCGCGGAATGCTCGGAATCAACCGGCACGATCTGGCCGGGCTTCGCGGCGGCCTTCACGAGCGGGCCGCCGACGATCAGCGACTCCTTGTTCGCGAGCGCCAGGGTGTAGCCCGCTCCCAGCGCCGCCAGCGTCGGGGCGAGGCCGATCGACCCCGTCATGCCGTTGAGCACGGTTCCGCCGGTCGCCGAACCGTCGGCCAGCGGCCAACTCGCGACGTCGGAGGCCGCGTCGGGTCCGGTCAGCAGCTTCGGTGAGATGCGGGCGACGCCGGATCGCGCTGAGGCGTGCGCAAGTGCCGCTTCGAGGTCGGACGCCGACCCGCGGGCGATGCCGATTGCCTCGACGTTGAACTCGACGGCCTGATCGGCGAGTAGGTCGAGCCGGTCACCGCCACTGCCCAACCCGACCACCCGGAACAGGGCGGGGTTGCGCCTGATCACGTCAAGAGCCTGGGTACCGATCGATCCGGTAGACCCCAGGATGACGACGTCCCGGCGCTGGCTCACCTCACCAGTGTCTCGTACCGGCCCGTCCCCTGACTCGGATCGGCCCCCGCGTCGCTGGACTCGCCGACTCCGTGGGCGGCCCACCACCTGGCCAGCGGCGCTGGCGCCCACCAGTTCGTCGCGCCAAGTAGCCGCATGACGGCTGGCACCAGCATCGCGCGCACGATAGTGGCGTCGACGAAGATCGCCAGCGCCATGCCGAAGCCGAGCAGCTTGAGCGTCGTCACCTGCGAAGTAGCGAACGCGCCGACGACGATCACCAGAAGCAGCGCGGCACTGGTGATGATCCGGCCGCTGCGCTGGAGCCCGTGCGCCACCGCGAGCCGGTTGCGGGCGTCCGGCGACTCGCCACTGCCGGCCATGGCGGTTTGGGCATCCCATTCCTCGCGAATCCGGCTGAGCAGGAACACCTCGTAGTCCATCGACAACCCGAACACGACAGCGAGCATGAGGATCGGATCGGTCGCGTCGAGGTAACCGAGCTTGGAGAACCCGAACAGATTCGAGAGGTGACCGCTCTGGAAGATCCAGGTGACCGCACCGAACGATGCACCGATCGACAGCGCGTTCATCGCGACCGCCTTGAACGGCAACACGAACGAACCGAACGCGAGGAACAGCAGCACGAGCATCGCGATGATCATGACAGCGAGCATCCACGGCAGGACGTGCCCGATGCTGTGCAGCTGGTCGACGAGGAACGCGGTAAAGCCGCCGACGAGAACCTGCGATCCTGCCGGGGGTGGCACCGCACGAACTCGCGCGAGCGTGCCGCGGGCCGCGCCCGAAATGGGGTCGCCATTGAAGGCCACCTGTACCAGCACGTTGTCGCCGTGCACCGCGGCCACCGCCGCGCCAGCGGCGCCCGGCACCGAACCGAGTTGCTTCACGTAGGCCGGGATGACGGCCGCGTTCTGGACGCCCTCGACGACAACCTGAATTGGATTCGTTGCGTTCGACGGAAAATCACGTGCCAACGTGTCGCTGACCACGCGCCCAGGCGCGCTGACCGGCAACACCCTCGACGTGTAGCCACCGAAAATCACGTTCAGGAACGGTGCGCCCATCACGGCGAGGATGGCGACGATCGCCACCGTGTACACCAGCGGGCGCCGCATCACGCTATGCGCGAGCCGGTACCAACCGCCGGTCTCTGCGACGTCAGCGCCTTGCCCGGACGCCGAGTGCTCGACGTCCGCCTTCGTGTTGCTCTTCACCCACGGCACGGGTAGCCGCAACGAGTTCACTCGATGGCCCAAGATCGCCAGCAGCGCAGGCAGCACGGTCGTCGCCGCAACCACATCGAGCAGGACGACGGCAACTCCGCCGTAGCCCATCGACCGCAGGAACGTCTCGGGAAAGAGGATCAGCGAGGCGAGCGACGCGGCGATCGTGACGCCGGAGAACGCCACCGTTCGCCCAGCCGTCGCCATCGTGCGAGTCAGCGCGCGCTGCACGGTCGGTTGGCGGTCGAGTTCCTCGCGAAATCGGCTCACGACGAACAGGGCGTAGTCGACCGCCAGACCAAGGCCGAGCACGGTCACCAGGTTCAGCGCGAACACCGAGACGCTGACGAATGTCGTCAGCAGCCGCAAAACCGCGGACGCACCGACGATGGCGAGAATCCCGACGGCGAGCGGCAGTCCGGCTGAGACGAGGCTGCCGAAGATGATGATGAGCAACACCAGCACGATCGGTAGCGAGATGAGCTCGGCACGCCGCAGGTCAGTGCTGACCTGACCGCTGATTTCCTTGTTCAGCGTGACTGTTCCGCCGTACTGCACAGTGATGCCCGGAAGGTTGGCGTTCGCCAATGTGTCACGCGCGACGGCGAGCGCGTGCTCTTGGGTCGCATCTGTCTTGCCCGTCAGCGAAAGCGTGACGTACGTCGCCCGGCCGTTGGTCGACAGCTGCTGCGGCTGGTGGCTCGTCCAGTAGGTCGTGTAACTGGGCACCTGGTCGCGCGGCAACAACGCCAGCGCTGTCTCGATGTTGCGCTGAACGGTCGGGTCTGAGATCGGTTGCTGGCTGGTGAACAGCACGATGGCGTCTTGGGTTGGCACGTCGAGTTTGTGGTTGATGTCGTAGCCGGCTCTTACCGACTCGCTGTGCGGGTCGTAATACCCGCCGCTCGACAAGTGCTTGCTTACCGAGCCGCCCCAGATACCTCCGAGAATGAGCAGCAAGAGCGCCACGACTAGGACTTGCTTGCGACGCGCAAAGACCCGCCCGCCGAGACGCTCGAACATAACGCTCAGGCTAAACGGCGGAGTCGCAGCGGGAAAGCTGCCCCCGCTACCAGACTGCTACCCGGCCAGTGACACGTCCGCGCGCACCAAGCCAACGGCAAGCTCCGTCACCCGGCGGATCCGCTCGAGTTCAGCCTGGTGGAACGACGGCTTGTCGGCGCGTCCGCAGACGAGCACCGCGTCGAACGGCGACAACGGCGTCGCCGCCAACTGCACGCCGTCGACCTCGATGGCGGCCGGCCGGATGACCGCGATCTCCGGCAGCACGATCACGTCATCGGGCCGCGCGCTTGCGTACAGCACGACCGGAGCCCCCGACGCGTAGGTAACGCTCGCCGCCCAGTCTGCGCCGAACGCGAGGGCGGCCATGTCGACGAGGGTGTCGAGACCACGCGACGCGGTGGCGAGAACCTGGCTCAACAAGTCGATGTCGGGAAAGGCGCCGGGCACCTGGCGCGACGGTCGGAGCCCGAGCACGGTGACCCCGCGCACGCTTGCCACGCGTTGCGACAGGACATCCGCCGACCGGGCCTCTGGCCAGCTGAGGTAGATGTCGTCGATGGCCCGCCCGGACTCGCGTTCAAGCACCGCGATGGTCCGGATGTCGGCGCCGACGTCAGCCAGCGCAGCCGTGATCTGGGCCAGCATGCCGGGACGATCGGGCACGCTTACCCGCAGGTGCATCAGCATCGCCCATCTCCCGTCGTTTGGACCCAACCCCACGGCAGTTACAGGATGCCAGGTGCAGGTTTCGAGCAGGTGAACGAATTGAGAGAGGACGGCGTCGGATCTGCGACGCCGCCCTGCCCATTCACGCCAATCGGGCGACGGATTCCGTCGCCTACGTCATCGCCAACGGTCGTTACCGTCAGGCTCAGCCAGGGCGTTAGTCGGATACAGTACATCTTCCCGGACATGCCTCTTCGGTGCCCTCTACTGTCCGGCTCGCGTGGTGGAATCATGACCGACTCCGATCGACCCGCTGGCATCCCTACCCGCGGTGGACCGGGGTTGGCGCAGGAGCGGCGACTGGTCACCGCGATCCCAGGTCCGCGGTCGGTTGAGCTCCTTGCCAGGCGAACCGACGCAGTCGCTCGTGGGGTCAGCATCGCGCTCCCGGTCTTCATCGAGGCGGCCGGCGGTGGGGTGGTCGTCGACGTCGACGGCAACTCACTGATCGACCTCGGCTCGGGCATCGCGGTCGTTGGTGTCGGCAACGCCGCCGATCACGTCGTCAGTGCAGTGCGCGATCAGGTCGGCGCCTTCACGCACACGTGTTTCATGGTGACGCCGTACGAGGGATACGTCGCCGTCTGCGAGCAACTGAACGCGCGCACGCCCGGCGCTCACGCGAAGAAGTCGGCACTGTTCAATTCCGGTGCCGAAGCTGTCGAGAATTCAGTCAAAATCGCGCGCGCATACACGGGCCGATCGGCGATCGTCGTCTTCGACCACGCGTATCACGGCCGCACGAATATGACGATGGCGCTGACCGCAAAGAACATGCCTTACAAGAATTCGTTCGGCCCATTCGCACCCGAGGTGTACCGACTGCCGATGGCCTACCCGTACCGATGGCCAACCGGGCCCGAGAACTGCGGCCCCGAAGCCGCGGCTCTGGCCATTTCGTTGATGAAGACGCAGCTCGGCGCCGACAACATCGCCGCTGTTTTGATCGAGCCGATCCAGGGCGAGGGCGGCTTCATCGTCCCGGGTGCGGGTTTCCTCAAGGCATTGTCGGAGTTCTGTACCGCCAACGGCATCGTCTTCATCGCCGACGAGATTCAGACCGGCTTCGCTCGCACTGGCGACATGTTCGCGTCGACGCACGAGGGCGTTGTCCCGGATCTGATCACGACAGCCAAGGGCATCGCTGGCGGAATGCCACTGTCAGCGGTGACTGGCCGCGCCGAGATGATGGACGCCGCACACGTCGGCGGCCTCGGCGGCACCTATGGCGGCAACCCAGTGGCCTGCGCTGCGGCACTGGGCGCAATGCGCACAATCGACGAACTCGATCTCGTGGGCCGGGCGCGCGACATCGAAGCCATCATGTTGCCGCGACTTCGCGCGATGGCCGACAAGTTCGACTGCATCGGCGACGTGCGCGGACGTGGGGCGATGATCGCCGTCGAGATCGTCAAGCCGGGCACGATCGAGCCCGACGCCGCGACGACATCAGCTGTTGCGAAGGCGTGTCACGCAGCAGGGGTCGTCGTGCTCACCGCGGGCACGTTCAGCAATGTCTTGCGATTCCTGCCGCCGCTGGTCATACCGGAACACCTTTTACACGAGGGCCTCGACGTCGTCGAGCAAGCATTCGCCGCGCTCTGAGCAGACCCGTCCTGAAATCGGGACGAGGAGGCAGCATGCCAGAGGCGTTCGAAGGCGATCCGTTCGAAGGCGATCTGTCGGACGCCGTGTTCTGGGGCGCGGATCTGAGTTTAGGGGCCAGCGAGCTGGGTGTTGGCTTCGTGCAACTCGTCGGCACCCTCAAGCAACATCGTCGCGCCGGCTTCGCGAAAGTCATCGAGGCCGGCCAGGAACGTACGCAACACCGGCTCGGCAGCAAGAATCGTGACCGTCACCGCGGCCGGGTGTGACAAGGAGATCGTGCGCGGACCATCGCCGTCGACGTCCACCTGCGACGCTCGCGAGACGGTCGCCCCCGTGATGCCGGCCGCGTGCGCGCGAAGAATAACCTCTTCGGGCATCAGCCGTGCCCCGGTGCGATCTGCTGCGCCGAGATAGATCGTGAGCCGTGCCACCAAATCGTCTATCGCCATTGGGCACTCCTCGGATCGCCGGCACGTGGTGCGCCGCGGTCCATCGTGCCAACTGGACTTCGAAAAGTGCGACTGCCGAGCCGATAAACATGTGGGCAGTTACGCAGAATGCCCTATATGGGCTAATAGATCCGGTCAGCCAGCGTCGCGCAGCGCGGCCACCGAGTCGGTACCGATGCTGGTGACGTACGCCGGCTCGCGCGGCGACAGATCGACCTTGTCCGCCGGACATGGCCGATCGAACCAGTAGCCCTGGCCCTTGTCGCAACCGAGTTCGAACAACAAGGCGCCCTGGTATGGGTGCTCAATTCCTTCA
>DASRZB010000243.1:0-4107 GCA_035653855.1 Acidothermaceae bacterium
TATGGATCTCAAGGCCCTCGACGCGCTGCTCTCGGCGGCCCAGCCCGGCGAGATCCCGCTGGTCATGGTGACCATTACCAACAACTCCGGGGGCGGGCAACCTGTCTCGATGGCGAACCTGCGCGGCGTCCGGGAAATCTGCGATAGGTACGGCCTCCCGCTCTTTCTCGACGCGTGCCGCTTCGCGGAGAACGCATGGTTCATCAAGACGCGGGAGCCTGAGTTCGCCGACGCGGCCGTAGCCGACATCGTCCGCGAAATGGCCGGGCTCGCCGACGGCATGACGATGAGTGCGAAGAAGGACCCGCTCGGGAACATCGGTGGCTGGCTGGCCATGAACGATGACGGGCTCGCCGCAAAGTGCCGCACGCTGCTGATCCTCACGGAGGGCTTCCCGACCTACGGCGGACTCGCCGGCCGCGACCTCGAGGCGTTGGCACAGGGCCTGCGCGAAGCCGTCGACCACGACTACCTGCGTTACCGGATCCGTTCGACGGCTTACCTCGGTGAGGCGCTGCACGCGGCGGGCATCCCGGTGGTGCGACCGATCGGCGGTCACGCGGTCTACATCGACGCGCGCGCGTTCCTTCCGCACATCCCGCCATTGCAATATCCAGGTCAGTCTCTGGCGGTGGCGCGGTTCGAGACTGGCGGCGTGCGCGGGTGCGAGATCGGCACCGTGATGTTTGGTCGCCAGCCCGACGGCACGGAAGTGCCGGCGTCGCTCGACCTGGTACGGCTGGCGATCCCGCGGCGCACCTACACGCAAAGCCACATCGACTACACGATCGAGGTCTGCGAAGCGGTGGCAAAGCGCGCGGGCGACCTGCGAGGGATGCGGATCGTCGAGGAGCCTCCGACGCTGCGACACTTCACCGCGACCTTCGAGCCGCTCTAGACCGGACTTCCGTGGAGTGATGAAGTCGTGCGCTCGCAAGAACTTGCGCTGGACTTCAACGGTCCGGTAGATCAGGCGGTCTTTTCACGCCGTTCGCGCTTGACCGCTGCCGCCGACTCACGCGGCACCAGGGTCGGGATGACCTTGTCGAGCACGACCTCGCGGTTGATCAGCACGCGGGCGACGTCCTTGCGGCTCGGGATGTCGTACATCACCGACAGCAAGACTTCTTCCATGATGGCGCGAAGACCACGCGCACCGGTACCGCGCAGAATCGCTTGATCGGCGATGGCTTCGAGGGCCTCTTCGTTGAACTCGAGCTCGACCGAGTCGAGGTCGAAGAGCCGCTTGTACTGGCGCACGAGTGCGTTCTTCGGCTCGGTGAGGATCCGGATCAGTGCCTCGCGATCGAGGTTCGCGACTGTGGTGATGACCGGCAACCGCCCGATGAACTCGGGGATCATGCCGAACTTCAGCAGGTCTTCTGGCATCACGTCGGCGAACGCATCGACTGCGTCAGCGTCGCGCTTGGTGTGCAGGGTGGCGGCGAAGCCGATGCCCTTCTTGCCAACTCGGGATTCGATGATCTTCTCGAGACCGGAGAACGCACCACCGACGATGAACAAGACGTTGGTCGTGTCGATCTGGATGAATTCCTGATGCGGATGCTTGCGCCCACCCTGCGGCGGCACACTCGCCGTCGTCCCTTCAAGGATTTTGAGCAGCGCCTGCTGCACTCCCTCACCGGACACGTCACGGGTGATCGAGGGGTTCTCGCTCTTGCGGGCGATCTTGTCGATCTCGTCGATGTAGATGATGCCGGTCTCGGCCTTTTTGACGTCGTAGTCTGCGGCCTGGATCAGCTTCAGCAAGATGTTCTCGACGTCCTCGCCGACGTAGCCGGCTTCGGTCAGTGCCGTGGCGTCGGCGATCGCGAACGGCACGTTCAACATCCGCGCGAGAGTCTGCGCCAGGTAGGTCTTCCCGCAGCCGGTCGGGCCGATGAGCAAGATGTTGGACTTGGCCAGCTCGACGTTGTCGCTGCCGGTGCGCGACTCTTTGCCCGAGGCCTGGATCCGCTTGTAGTGGTTGTAGACCGCGACCGATAGGGCCTTCTTCGCGATGTCCTGGCCGATGACGTACTGCTCAAGGAAGTCGTAGATCTCGCGGGGCTTGGGTAGCTCGTCCCACTTCAGGTCGGCCGACTCGGAAAGCTCTTCCTCGATGATCTCGTTGCACAGGTCGATGCATTCGTCGCAGATGTAGACGCCGGGGCCCGCGATGAGCTTCTTCACCTGCTTCTGGCTCTTTCCGCAAAAAGAGCACTTGAGCAGGTCGCCGCCGTCACCTATGCGTGCCACCGGATGCGTCTCCTGACCGTCGGACCTGCTGTATGGGAACTGCCGTATCGGACTGCGGAACCAATCGGGCTAGCTGCTCGTACTCGGTGGTGCAGCGGTACTGTCGAAGGTACCGCTTCGTCGCCCGCTTGGGGCCTGTTACGGCGTGTCCGGCTGGCTGCCGGGGCGCCTGATAGCTCGCCGCCGTTATTTGGCGGCCGCGAGGGTGAGCTTGCGGCTGACGATGACCTCGTCGATCAACCCGTACTCGACGGCTTCCTCGGCGGTGAGGATCTTGTCGCGCTCGATGTCGATCCGGACCTGGGCCTCGGTGCGGCCCGTGTGCTTGGCCAGCATGAACTCCAGGAGGGCCCGCATCCGCAGGATCTCCCGGGCCGCGATCTCGATGTCGCTGGCCTGCCCGCCAGCCTCGCTGGACGGCTGGTGGATCAAGATCCGCGAGTTCGGCAGCGCGATGCGCTTGCCCTTGGCGCCCGCGGCCAGGATGACCGCTGCCGCGGAGGCCGCCTGACCCATGCAGATCGTCTGGACCTCCGGGCGGATGAACTGCATCGTGTCGTAGATCGCCGTGAGCGCGGTGAAGGATCCGCCCGGTGAGTTGATGTACAGCTGGATGTCGCGGTCGGGGTCCATCGACTCCAGCGTCAGCAACTGGGCCATGACGTCATTTGCCGATACGTCGTCGATCTGGACGCCGAGGAAGATGATCCGCTCTTCGAACAACTTCGTGTACGGGTTGTGGATCCGGTCGCCGGTGCTCGTGCGCTCACGGAACTCGGGAATGATGTAGCGGCTCTCGGGGCGCATCGCCCCAGCAAGGCTGCGCGCGCGATCGACGGTGACGTCGAAGAGATCAGGTGGCACGTACGAATTCACGGAAACGTCCTCGCTCTTCAGGAGACCGCGGTGGTCTCGGTAGGAACCTGGCGGGCGCTGCGCACCACGTGGTCGACGAAGCCGTAGTCCTTCGCCTCTTCGGCGGAGAACCACCGCTCGCGGTCGGAGTCTCGCTCGATCTGGTCGACGGTCTGGCCGGTGTGTTGCGCGGTGAGCTCCTGAAGCTTCTTCTTGGTGTAGAGCATCTGCTCGGCCTGGATGGCGATGAGGGACGCCGAGCCGCCGATGCCGCCGAGCGGCTGGTGCATCATGATCCGCGCGTGCGGAAGCGCGTAGCGCTTGCCCCGCTCGCCGGCGCACAGGAGGAACTGGCCCATCGAAGCCGCCAGGCCCATGCCGACAGTCGCGACGTCGCACGGGACGTACTGCATGGTGTCGTAGATCGCCATGCCTGCGTCGACCGAGCCGCCGGGTGAGTTGATGTGCATGTAGATCTCGCGCTCGGGATCTTCGGCGGCGAGCAACAACAGCTGCGCGCAGATCTTGTTGGCGATCGCGTCATCGACAACCGACCCGAGAATCACAATGCGGTTCTTCAGCAGCTTGTTGAAAACGTCGTCGTCGGGGGACACGCCAGAGGACGGCATCCGTCCTTGCGGATCGTCAACCGAACCGGGGGCCGGGGAGTACAACGCCACGCTCTTCACCTGCTCGTCTTTGCTGGTCGGCCGCGCATTGGCGCGTTCGACGTGCCTACTGGAGTTATCGGGTCCCAACGATCCGACCCTAACCGGCCGATCGTGTTCCGAGGGACACTCTCGCGCGCTGTTCGCTGTAGGCGCACCCCAGAAGTTGGGCCGAAACTCGATCAGGCAGACCCGGCGGCGACGTCCTGCTCGAGACGATTCAGGTCGACGGTCCGGCCCGAGGCGTCGGTGACCACGGCGTTCTCCAGGACGTAGGCGAGCGCCTTCCCCCGCAACACGTCGGCAACGGCGAGCGGAACCGTGC
>DASRZB010000244.1:0-2378 GCA_035653855.1 Acidothermaceae bacterium
GGGCACACGATCGTCGAGGCAGCGTCGGGAGAGGACGCGCTGAGGGCGGTGATGGTCAGCACGTTCGCCGTGATCATGATGGACGTCCAGATGCCGCTGATGGACGGCTACGAAACGGCCAAGCTGATCCGTGGCCGTCGCGAGAGCGAGCACACGCCGATCATCTTCGTGACCGCGTACACGCGCGACGAAGTTGAGATCCCGCTGGCGTATGCGAGCGGAGCGGTCGACTTCATTTTTGCCCCGCTCTCCCCGGACATTCTCAGAGCGAAGGTGACGGTCTTCGTCGATCTGTACCGCAAATCTCGCAAGCTCGAGGCTGCGCGCGAGGTGGCGATCGCTGCGTCGCGCGCAAAGTCGGAGTTTGTCGCCAACATGAGTCATGAGATTCGCACCCCGCTGAACGGGGTCATCGGCATGGCGACCTTGCTGAACGACACGACCCTCGACGTGACCCAGCGACGGTACGTCGGGGCTTTGCGGGCTTCCGGCGAGGCGCTGCTTGCCGTCATCGGTGACGTGCTCGACTTCTCGAAGATCGAAGCAGGGAGTCTTGGACTGGACTGCACCGACTTCGATCCGCGCGCCACGATCCACGACGCGTGCGAGATGCTTGCGCCGAGCGCGCACGACAAGGGTCTCGAAATCAGTTACCTGGTCGAATCGGATGTACCCGCGACCGTCAACGGTGATCGCGATCGGCTACGTCAGATCCTTGCCAATCTCATTTCAAACGCCGTCAAGTTCACCGCCACCGGTGAGGTCTCGGTCAGGCTCAAGCGCCAGGCCGCCGGTCAGTTCCACTTTGCGGTCCGAGACACCGGGATCGGAATAAAGCAACAGCAAGCATCAAAGCTCTTTGAAGCGTTCGTGCAAGCCGACCAGTCGACTACGCGAGAATACGGCGGGACGGGACTCGGTTTGACGATCTCGCGCCAACTGGTCGAGTTGATGGGTGGTGACATCGGCGGGCGCCCCAGGGAGGGAGGTGGCAGTGTCTTCTGGTTCACCGCAAAGTTGCCCGAAGTGACCGCCACCGCGCCGTCCTCCAGGCGGAGCAGCGACCTTCGGGCGCTCCGCGCGCTGGTGATCGACGACAACGCCACGACTCGCGTGAGTACCAAGTCATGCCTGAAGGATCTTGGCGTCGACTGCGAGACCGCGACCCAGGTCGCCAATGCCGTCGAGGCGATAGCTCACGCCAAGGATTCCGGGCGGCCGTTCGATCTTGTCGTGCTGAACGTCAACCTGCCTGCGCTCGCCGGTCTGGGGCTCCTCGACGCGCAACGCCAGAGCTCAGACGCGCATCAGCCAAAGATCGTCGTCCTGAGCTCCGTGGAAATCGAGTTGAGCGACTTCATCGCGGCAGTCCTCCTCAAGCCGGTCCGCGAGTCGGCTCTCGAGGAGGCGATCATCGACGCCTTGACGCCAGACTCCGCTGTGGTCGAGGGGACGGCTTTGGCCGCCGCGGAGCCACCGACTTGGCCGACCTCGGCGGGCGCTCTGGTCTTGGCTGCCGACGACGACGCGGTCAATCGCATCGTCACCGGCGACCTGCTTGCCAGGCTCGGTCTGCAAGTGGAGACCGCCCGCAACGGTCGCGAGGCGATAGATATGGCGGCCGCTACGGACTATGCCGCGATCTTCATGGACTGCCAAATGCCGGTGATTGATGGGTTTGAGGCTACGCGAGAGATCCGGAAGGCCGGGCACGGCCGGCATGTGCCGATCATCGCCGTTACTGCGATGGCGATGCCAGGCGACCGCGGACTCTGCGTCGAAGCCGGCATGGACGCGTACTTGAGCAAGCCCATTAGAGCGGACTCTCTCGCGCAAATTGTCGAGCGGTTTATACCCGCAGCGGCACGCACGTGACCGCCGGCTCACGACACGGCTCGTTCGCTGAGTAGACGCCCCCGTGTTGGGGGCGGCGTTTGTGCGACGGGGCCGCAGCCGAGGCCTCTGGGCCTCAGATGGCAGTCGAGCCGCTTGCGCCAAGCGCCGCGCTAATTCGCACGTTGCTCATGGGCCTGGATGGCGGCAGTGAGGTGTTGCTCGAGCGTGTGTGGGTCGAGACCCTTTCGCAGGTAGGTCATCGCGCCGGCGTTCAGCAGGTCGATCACGTCCGCCCAGGTCTCGTCGACCGACAGGATCACGATCGCCGTTGTGGGCGAGTCTTCGCCGATCTGCCGCGTCGCTCGAACCGCACCGCCGCATGGCATGTTGACATCGAGGACGACGACATCGGGTTTCACTGCCGCGACAACCGCGATGGCCTCCTCAGCGTCGCGGGCCTCGCCCACGCAGTCAAACGAATCGTGCAGCTGGGCCACCAGCATCGAGCGCACGACCGCGTCGTCGTCGGCGACTACGAGCCG
>DASRZB010000245.1:0-3718 GCA_035653855.1 Acidothermaceae bacterium
CTTCGGACGCGCCCGCGAGGGAGGCAACATCGTGGGATTTCTGCGTCCATCGTCGCCGCGTGCCCGCGCGACGGTGACCGGGCTCGCGTCGACGGTGCTCGTCGCGGGCATGCTGCTCGGCAGCGCTGCCGGCGTAGCGGCGAAGGACAAGCCCGGCACCCCGCCGGGCTCCGTGAATATCCAGCTGCTGGCCATCAACGACTTCCACGGCCAGCTGCCCGCTCCTGGCGGCACGATCAAGGTGCCGACCGGCCCGAGCACGACGACATCCGTGCCCCTTGGCGGGATCGTGTATCTCGCTCAGCAGGTCAACGCGCTGAGGGCCGAGAACCCGCACACGCTCCTGCTGTCGGCCGGCGATCTCATCGGCGCGAGCCCACTCGTATCGGCGCTGTTCCATGACGAGCCGACGATCGAGGCGATGAACCAGCTCGGCATGAACTACGCCGTGGTCGGCAACCACGAGTTCGACGAAGGCCTCGCCGAGCTGTACCGCATCCAGAACGGCGGCTGCAACGCGGTCGATGGGTGCCAGACTGGCCACACGTACGCTGGCGCGGACTTCCCCTACCTCGCCGCCAACGTCATCGGCACCAACGGCAAGCCAATCTTCTCGCCCTACAAGATCGCCAGCGTGGCGGGCGCCAAGATCGGGATCATCGGAGTCGTGACGACCGAGACCCCCACCATCGTGATGCCCTCGGCGATCGCTGGGCTGACCTTCCTGCCCGAGCAGGCGACGGTCAACAAATACGCGGCCGAGCTCAAGGCCAAGGGTGTCAGCACCATCATCGTGCTGCTCCATGACGGCACCGGGTCGGGGCCCGCAGTCCTCAACAACCTCGACGCGACGGTGAACACCTGCCCCACGAGCATGGCTCCGGGCAACGGCTTCTATGACCTGGTGGCGGGCATGGACCCAGTCGTGAAGGTTGTCTTCAGCGGCCACTCGCACTCGACCTACAAGTGCATGGTCGGCGACAAGATCGTGACCCAGGCGAGTTCGGCGGGCCGCGTTCTGACCGACGTCGACATCACCGTCGACCGCTCGACCGACACGGTGACCGAGGCATCCGCGCACAACATCGCGGTCACCAACACGGGCACGCCCGATCCGGCGGCGACGTCACTTCTCGGCTACTACAACACCCTCGTTGCCCCGCTCGCCAACCGCGTCGTCGGCTCAATCACGGCCGACATCACGCGCACGGTCAACCCGGCTGGCGAAGAGGCCCTCGGCGACGTCATTGCCGACGCCCAGCTCGCCGCGACGTCATCCGCCACGACGGGCAACGCGGTCGTCGCCATCACGAATCCGGGTGGTATCCGGACGGATCTGCTCTACAACCAGATCAGCGGCGGCGAGCAGCTGGGCCAGGTGACGTACGGCGAGGCATTCGCCGTTCAGCCGTTCTACAACATCCTCTACACGGAGACCCTCACAGGGGCCCAGATCAAGGGAGCGCTCGAGCAGCAGGTGTTCAATTCGAAGATGCTGCAGATCTCCAAGGGTCTGACCTACACATGGACGGTGTCCGCGAACAGCGGATCCCATGTCACCAACCTCGCAATCAATGGGACGCCCGTAACCGACACAGGTACCTACCGCGTCACGATGAACAACTTCATCGCGACGGGAGGCGACGGGTTCACGGCGCTGATCGGCGGCACCGACCTCCTGGTCGGCTCGAGCGACCTCGACGCATTCGTCGCGTACCTCACGGCGAACTCGCCAGTCGCGCCCGGCCCGCAGAACCGGATCACCGTCATCCAGTAAGGCACCCTCGCACCGACATCCGGGAGGCGGCTCCACGTCGAACCGGCTCCCGGCGCATTTTGGCTGGGGCTGGGACCGCGAGACGACACGCATGCCCATGCGCTCGCACCCCCTGCGACCCGCGAACCTCGATCAGGGAGGGCACACCATGAAATGGAATCCAGGCCGTGCTGGCGCGCGCCTCGCGACCGCATTGGCGACGGCCGCGCTGCTGGCGACCGGGTCGATGGCCGTCGTGCCGGCGCCGGCCGTTGCCGTTTCACCCGACATCGTCATCAGCCAGGTCTACGGCGGTGGCGGGAACACCAGCAACCCGCCCGCGGTCCTAAAGAACGACTTCATCGAGCTCTACAACCTCGGCCTGGCGGCCGTCGATGTCACCGGCTGGTCGGTCCAGTACGCTTCGTCCACGGGGTCGAGCTGGACGAACAAGACGAACCTGTCCGGAACAATTCAACCGGGCCACTACTACCTCGTGCAGGAGGCGGCAGGCAGCGGCGGGACGGTCAATTTGCCGACTCCAGACGCCGCCGGCTCGATCGCCATGGCAGCCGGATCCGGCAAGGTGGCGCTCGTCAACAACACGACCGCGCTGACGGGTTCATGCCCGGTGGCGTCCTCAGTGGTCGATTTCGTCGGCTTCGGTTCCTCGGCTACCTGCTATGAGGGCGCGGGGCCGACGGCGACGCTGTCGAACACGACCGCCGCACTGCGGAACGGAAACGGCGCAACCGACACCGACAACAACAGCGCCGACTTCACGGTCGGCGCACCGAACCCCCGCAACAGCCTCTTTCCGTTCGCGGCCGCAGGCGCGGCGACGCCAGCCACGCTCGCGCCCGGCGACGACACCCTCCTCACCGTGACGATCACGCCGGGCACCAGTCCGGCCAGCTCCGGTATCACGGTGACGTGCGACCTGTCCGCCATCGGGAGATCGTCCAGCCAGACGCTCTATGACGACGCAACGAACGGCGATGCGACTGCCGGTGACCTGACGTTCTCGTACGCGACGAGCGTCGCGAATGGCACCGCCGGCGGCAGCAGGAACGTCACGTGCACGTTTGCGGATGCCCAGTCGCGGACCGGCACCGCGAGCATCGCGGTCACGGTGCTCGCGATCCTGGCCATCGGCACAGTGAACGGCCCGGTCCTCGACACGGACAACGGCACGACGCACGTTTCGCCGTACGCCGGCCAGACCGTGACCGTCCAGGGCGTCATCTACGAGAAGACGCTGCAGGCCACGAGCGGTACCGGGACCTACAAGGGCTTCTTCATCCAGAACACGTCCGCGACGGTTGACGGCGATCCGCTCACATCTGACGGCCTGTTCGTGTACGAGGGCGGCTACGACAACGTCGGGCTCCTCGGCGGCGGCTACCAGACCCTCAACGTCGGACAGGAGGTCGTCCTCTCCGGCACGATCAGCGAGTACTACAACATGACCGAGCTGACGAAGCCTGTACTCGTCAAGCCGGTCGTCCGGAGCGGCGTCGACATCGACGCCGAAGTCGCTCCCGTCGTCGCGGACCCGTCCGCGAGCCTCGCCGACGCCAACCGCTACTGGGAGCGCCTGCAGGGCATGCGCGTGGAGGTGCCGGAGGACAGCATCGTGCTCGGTGGCCGCAGCGTCTTCAGCCCGGCCGACGCCGAGATCTGGGTGGCAGCGCCCGACAGCACGATCGCCCAGCGGACCGACGCCTACGCTCGCCGCGCCTTCCGCGACGCCAATCCGCTCGACGACAACTACGATCCGGCGAACTGGGACGGCAACGGCTACCGCATCCTGATGGGCAGCCTCGGCATCAAGGCAGCCGCCAACAACGCCCAGACCCTCATCGATCCCGCCCGCACCTTCGACACCGTGACGAACGCCCCCGCCGGGGGACTCAACTACACCTTCGGCAAGTACCGCATCGAGATCAGCCAACAGCCGAC